>LFTS01000131.1 GCA_001513435.1 Gammaproteobacteria bacterium DTU040 | reverse complement strand
CAGCCCAGAGGTGTCCAGGTCCAGTCGGCCCACGGTGTGGAGTTTGTCTTTGTTGGGCAGATTTATATACGAAAATACCGTCAGGTGCAGGCCGTCATCATTGGCGCACACGCAACCGAGCGGCTTGTGCATCATCAGGTAGGTGGGCCCCACGAGCTCAAGAGGCTCATTGTTCCATTTAACCACGGCTTGGGCAGGCAGCTTGAAGGCGCCTTTTTTTTGTACTGCGCCATCAACGGTCACCTCGGCACGTTGCAGTGCTTTGGTGGCATCTTTGCGGCTCATGCCGGTGGTTTCAGCTATAAATCGATCAAGGCGCATGGGCTGTTTACGGTCTCCGTTTGTAGGTAATCAGCAGTGTAACGCACACCCGTGCTGCTGATTAGGTGAGGTTAGGGCGTTATGATTGGATATTCTTAAGCATCCACACATCACAGCCGCCATGCAACGTACCGGGCCAAGGCCGGTCAAGGTGGACGAAGCCGAGTTGCTCGTATAAACCAATAGCGGCCTGCATGCTGCTGAGGGTGTCGAGGTAACACTGCTGATAACCTTGTTCGCGGGCAAAGGCGAGGCAGGCAAGACTCAATGCTTTACCAATGCCGCGTCCTTGGTAGTCGGGCAATAAAAACAGCTTTTTCAGCTCGCACACAGTAATGGAATCCAGAAAAGGCGCGATTCCGGCACCACCGACCACGCGTCCGTCCACCAAGACCACTAAGTATTGGCTACGGGTTTCAGCTGGGTAATGCTGGCTCATGCACTGCACTTCTGCATCGGCTGGACCAAAGCCGTCACCCACAGCGCCGTATTGAGCACCCACCTGCTGGATAATGCGGCACATGTCCGCGTCGTGTTGTGCTTGAATGGAGATGATTTGGTACATGGGTTTCTGCTCTGTTTAAAGACTTTATGCTGGGTTGAACGGCTGATGCGGTCAGTACTTGCGGCTGATGATTCTCGTGCTATGGTAACTAAAAGTCCAGCACATCCATTTGCCTGTGAGAAACCGCTTTATGTCTTACCCGATTGAGAAAAAGCTTGTGATTGCTGTGTCATCCAGCGCCTTGTTTAACCTAGATGAGTCTGACCGAATCTTTAGGGATGAGGGCGCGCAGGCGTATAAAGAATCTCAAGAAAAAAACATCGATAAAATCCTGCCGATGGGTGTGGCGTATCCCTTTATCCGTCGTTTTTTGTCCTTTAACCAGTGTTTTCCGGACGAGCAGCCGGTGGAAGTGGTGCTCTTGTCGCGTAATTCGACGGCGACGGGGCAGCGGGTGTTTCGCTCGATTGCGCATTATGGTTTGGATATTAGCCGTGCTGCGTTTTTAACCGGTGAATCGCCTTTCTCCTATATTCCAGCCTTTAATGCCTCGTTGTTTTTAACCGCTAATGCCGAGGATGTGCGCAAAGCGGTGGAGGCAAGCTATCCCGCGGGTTTGTTGTTGCAATCTAAAGTGGTGGATGAGCCAGACGATCAAGGACTTCGTATTGCTTTCGACTTTGATGGGGTGCTGGCGGATGATGAATCAGAGCGGGTGTATAAAGCTGAAGGGTTAGAGCGCTTTCAAGCGTTTGAGCAAGAACATCAAGCGCGTGAACATAATCCGGGTTTGCTGGCTGACCTGTTTCGCAAGCTGGCGGGTTTGCAGACGTTAGAAAATGCTCGCAAAAAAACACAACCGGATTATAAACCTATTTTGCGCACGGCCATTATTACCGCCCGCAGCGCCCCCGCCCATGAGCGAGTGATTACAACGTTGCACAGTTGGGGTGTCGAGGCCGATGAAACCTTCTTTTTAGGGGGCATGGATAAGCGCCATATTCTCAATGTGTTTCGCCCGCACATTTTCTTTGATGATCAGCTCGGTCATTTGCAGGCTAAGGATTTGGCGATGGTGCATATTCCTTTTGGAGTGGCGAATCAACGTTATTCAGAGGCTCCTTAAGCAGTTTGTTGGCCTGTGTTTATCTTAAGTGTGGCGGGTTTTAGTATAGTGGTTCGCTGGTTTTGGCAGGGTGTGGATGGGTATGCAGAATTCGGATGCATTAGTGGCAGGTTTCATGGTGATTCACAGCAATCAGATGGAACAATTGCGGGATTTGTTGGTGCAATGGACGCAGAGCTATCCGCTGCATCCGTTGGAAAATGAAGTCATTTTGGTACAAAGCAATGGCATCGCCCAGTGGCTTAAATACGCTTTGGCCAGCAACGAGGGGTTGGGCATTGCCGCCAGCGTGCAGGTGAGTTTGCCGGCGCGTTTTTTGTGGCAAAGTTACCGTGCGGTTTTGGGCGCAGAGCAGATTGCCAGCAGCTCGCCGCTGGATAAAAACCAGTTGGTGTGGCGGTTGATGCGCTTGCTGCCGTCACTGCTAGAGGATGAGCGCTTTAAGCCGCTCAAGCAGTTTTTAGCCAAGGATGATGACCTGCGCAAGCTGTACCAGTTGTGTGAGCGGATAGCAGATATTTTTGACCAGTATCAGGTCTACCGTGCCGATTGGCTGGAGCAGTGGGCCGCTGGGCGCGATCAGATTGATCAGCGCGGCCAGCCTTACGGGTTAGTGGCTGGTGTTGAGGTGGATCGCACTGATTTACCCATGCAAACACTGGCGTGGCAGGCACAACTATGGCGTGTGCTTTTAGAAGATATAGGTCAGGATTCCTTAGACAGCAGCCGCGCCAGTGTGCATCCGCGCTTTGTCAAAGCCTTGCAAGAAGCGCAGCAGCGTCCCAAAGGGCTACCGCGTCGGGTGATTGTGCTGGGGATTTCATCCTTGCCCGCGCAAACCGTGGAAGCTTTATCCGCCATGGCGCGTTTTAGTCAAGTGATTCTGTGTGTGCACAACCCTTGTCAGTTTTATTGGGGCGACATAGTCGCGGATAAGGACTTGTTACGCCGCACGCTATTTCGCCATCAGCGCAAGCAAGGTATGCCCAGCGATCTGGATAATGAGCAGCTGCATCAGTTTGCCCATCCGTTATTGGCTACTTGGGGCAAGCAGGGGCGCGATTACATTGCTTTGTTGGAGGAGTTTGATAACCCCGAGAGTTACCGCGATCTGTTTCAGCGTGAGCAGCAGCGTATTGACCTCTTTGTCGATGATGAGCCCAAAACCGTTTTAACCCAGCTGCAAAATGATATTTTGCATTTGCGTCCGCTGCAGGAAAGCCAGCCATTATGGCCCGTCGTGGACTGCGCGCAGGATGAGTCCATTCGTTTTCATATCGCCCATAGCCCACAGCGGGAAGTGGAGATTCTGCATGACCAACTCTTAGACCGCTTTGCCCGTTATCCGCACTTACAACCACGTGATGTGATTGTCATGGTGCCTGATATTGATTTGTACACGCCTTTTATTGAGGCGGTTTTTGCGCAGTTTAACCCAGGTGATGCGCGCTATATTCCCTATACGCTGTCGGATCAGGGTGGGCCNNGGGTGGGCGGGGGCGGGAGCCGATTTTAATTGCTCTTGAGCAATTGCTGAATGTGTCGCAAGCGCGGATCAGCTTGACTGAAGTGTTGGCGCTGCTGGATGTGCCGGCCATACGTCAGCGTTTTGGTGTGGTTGAAACAGACTTGCCGATTTTACAGCGTTGGCTCATTGGTGCCGGTGCGCGCTGGGGATTGAATGCCGAGCATCGTGTGCGCCTAGGCTTGCCAAGAGCAATGGAGCAAAACACCTGGCGCTTTGCGTTGCGGCGTATGTTGCTCGGTTACGCCATGGGGCAGGGTGCAGACTTTGCTGGCATTGAGCCCTACACGGAAGTGGCAGGTTTAGAGGCGGCATTGTTGGGCCCTTTGGTGCTGCTCTTGGATGAGCTGGATGTCTTTGCTGAGCGTCTGAGCCACAGCTATTCAC
>LFTS01000311.1 GCA_001513435.1 Gammaproteobacteria bacterium DTU040 | reverse complement strand
GCATAACGTGCAGCGTATAGCGGTTGCACCCTGTTGTTACAACCGCATCAACACCGAGAACTATCAGCCGTTATCCCGTATTGGCCAAGCTGCCCAATTACAGTTAACACGCACCGACTTAGCGTTACCACTGCAAAGCACCGTCACTGCCGGCGCTCGGGATAAGCGCCTACGCGATCAGGCAATGGCTTGGCGCTTGGCCTTTGATGAGTTGCAACGCCAGTGGCGCGGGGTGAATGAATACCTGCCGGTGCACTCAGTAGCAAGTCGCTGGATACAGCAGGATTTTGCGCATTGGTGTGCGCAGGTAGCACAGTTAAAAGGCTTAACTGTGCCGAACGCAGTAGCCTGGGCAAAAGCTGAGCAGCGCGGCTGGCAACGCTTGGCGCAGGTACGCAATCTTGAGTTGGTGCAGTGTTTGTATCGTCGTCCCATAGAGCTATGGCTGTTGTTGGATCTGGCTTTATACTTACAGGAGCAGGGTTTCAGCGTAAAACTGGGGCAATTCTGCGTACCTGAGTTAACACCGCGCAATGGATTAATAATCGCGGAACGTAGCGCTCAGGGCTGTTAAATACTCTCGTTAGCTCGACAACTTTTTAGCTGTGGGTAACTATGTGGAATACATGTGTATGCGTGTGGACCTGTAGCTACATAAAATTAAAGCAGTAAGATGTTTTGATGAAAGTAATGTAAAAACAATCGGTTAGGATTGTTTCTTGTTTTCAGACAATAGGAGTGCGCTCTAACTTAAGTTTGTGCGCCTGTGGATAACTGTGTGGGTTGTATTTTTATTGTGGGCTGCCAATGTACCTATAAATCGGTTTTTCAGAAGCTTTTACAAGTAAAACCAAAATAACGAGATTTGGGCCGCTTTGGTATAGGCTGCAGAAAAAATTGGGCTTTGGTCTTTACAAGAATTGTACAATCTATATAATGGCGCGCATTGCCGGTATAGCTCAGCAGGTAGAGCAACTGACTTGTAATCAGTAGGTCCCGCGTTCGATTCGTGGTGCCGGCACCATACAAAGAAAAAGGCTCACAGAAATGTGGGCCTTTTTTGTTTTTCAAAGTAGGCTAAGTCGCAGCAGTGATCGGGCGCAGCCCTAGCCAGAATATTTATAGTTAGGGCGAAAACAGCTTCACGGCGCAGTCTGCGTGTGGAAAAATGGGGTGCATGTTTAGGATTAGAGTAAGTGGTCGATAAGGCTTGTTTGAACCATGTATATTGAATTAACTAATGGATAGGCTAAATGGTGCTTAAAGGTTTTACCAAAGCTGTGCATAGCGTAATTTTGCTCTTAGCTGGTATGGCGCTAACTGGGTTTGTAACACAAGCGTTCGGACAAAATCTTGCTGCACAACTGCCGGCAAAGTTCTTTGAAGAATATGGTGCCCCCATGCTGGTGATAGAACCCAAAAGCGGCAGCATTCGCCTAGCTAATCCTGCTGCGGCTGAGTTTTACGGTTACAGCATTAACCAGCTGCAAAAAATGCATATCCAGCAGATTAATGCTTTAGATGAAGAAGATGTAAAGCTAGAGCGCGAGCGTGCGCAAAAAGAAAATCGTAATTATTTTATTTTCCCTCATCGATTAGCGGCAGGTGATATTCGAACCGTTGAGGTGCACTCTTGGCCGCTACAAGCTGATAATGGTGAAACGCTGCTTTTTTCACTTATTTTAGATGTCTCTGGCCGGCAAATATCGCAAGCCAGCATTTTAGAGTATAAAGATCGCTTAGAAAGCCTTGCGGAATCACGTTACCAGCAGCTTGTCAGCGCCCAAGAGCGCATGAATATTGTGCGTTGGTCAGCGATGCTTATACAGCTGTTAGTTATTGCTTTGTTGGTTTGGAATATAGCCAAACGCCGTAAAACCGAGCACAAGCTACGCGAAAAAACCACCATGCTGGAAGGGTTGTTAGACTCAATACCTGACTTTATCTTTTTTAAATCCAAAAGTGGTCATTATTTAGGTGGTAATGCGCAGTTTGCTGATTTTGTGCACCATGACAGCGCCTCTATCGTAGGTAAAACGGATTTTGACTTCTTCCCAGAGCAGCGTGCAAAAGACTATCGAGCGATTGATCGGCAAGTAGTGGAAACACGTGAAGTGGTACGTACTGAGGAGTGGGTTACCTTTGCCGATGGCTCCAAACACTTGCTGGATAAGTTAAAGGCCCCTTTGCTAAGTACAGATAATGATTTTTTAGGTGTTATTGGCGTGAGTCGTGATAATACCGAGCGCTATCAAAACGAGCAGCGGATAAAGTTTTTGGCGTTTTATGATCCTTTAACCAATTTGCCTAACCGTTATCTTTTCCAAGATAAGCTGGCTGAAATCAGTAACCAGCTGATTCCTGGCAAGGCGTTACTGGTTGTGGCTATGATCGACTTAGACCACTTCAAAAATATCAACGATGCGCTGGGTCATACCAAGGGCGATGAATTGCTAGTGGCGCTTGCGTCTCGGCTTAACAGACTGCTGCAAGACAACGAAGTGTTAGCCCGCTTTGGAGGTGATGAGTTCGTTTTGCTGCTGGTGCAGCAGAGCGATGATCTTGAGCGGGCAGAGCAGCAGCTTGAGCAAAGGTTGCAGCATTTTCAAGATGTGCTGGCGCAACCCATACAGCTGGGAGAGCGAGAATTTATACTCAGTAGCAGCTTGGGTGCTTCATTTAATACAGTCTTTGATAGAAGCTTTGCTGAGCTGCTTAAAGAGGCGGATATTGCTTTGTATGCAGCTAAAGAAGCTGGGCGAGGTACGTGGCGGCGCTTCCAAATGAGCATGCAAACGCAGGCTGAAAGCCGGTTTGCGCTTGAAGGCGAGTTGCGCAAGGCGCTCGATAATCAGCAGCTCTCTCTGTACTTACAACCTAAAACCAACGGTGATGGCGTTATTTATGGCGCGGAAGCACTGGTACGCTGGGAGCACCCAGAAAAAGGGCTGATTTACCCAGACTTTTTTATTCCTCTGGCTGAAGATACGGGTTTGATTATTGCGCTGGGTGAGTGGGTATTAAAAGAGACGCTATTGCTCATGCAAGACAATCCACAGCTGACGTTTGCGGTAAATATCAGCCCGCGAGAATTTCGAAATCCGGATTTTGTTAACCGCTTACGCCGGTTATTGGATGAAACAGGCGCAGACCCGAAACGGCTAACGCTGGAGCTAACAGAGGGACTGTTGATTACGGACTTTACCAAATCCTATAAACGTATGCTGAACCTGCAGCAGTTGGGTATCAGCTTTTCGATTGACGATTTTGGTACCGGTTATTCATCGCTGTCTTATTTGAAACGCTTACCCATTAATGAATTAAAAATTGATCGTTCTTTTGTTAAAAACTTGCCGCAGGATTCAAGTGATGCGCTGCTGGTGGAAACCATGATGGCCGTAGCTAAGCACCTTGAACTGTTGGTTGTGGCTGAGGGTGTAGAAACCAAGGAGCAGCAGGAGTACCTCTACTCAATAGGTTGCACCTTACATCAGGGGTATTTTTACGGTAAGCCAGAGCCAGCAAAACTCTTACTGGCTCGAATTAAAGAAGCCTCTGAATAACTACCTGCGTAGCTACCACTGCGTTAAAAACGTACTCAAAATGCTCATTTACACATGTAAACTGCGCTTTTTCGTACGTTTTGACTCGCTAGCGCTCGCCCTTCGGGCCAGCCTTTGGCTGTTACTCCCGTTGGTCGTTGCGCCTTGTGTTAGCGTCCTCGATAACGTTATTCAGAGGCTTCCTTACAGCTAAACCAACGTCTGCCTGGATACATTTTCGTTACTTAATGTTAAAGTTTGCAAACCATTAGCCGACTAATAGCTTCCTAAGCAACTAGTTATTCAGGGACTACTCACTCATGTTTCGTAATATTTCTATTAGCAAAAGACTGTGGTTCATTTTGTTGATCGCCATTTTTATGTTGCTTGCCGTGGGTAGTTTGGCCATCAAGCAAAATTATCAGTCACTTCTGAACGGCAAAAAAATTAAAACACAGCATCTGGTGGAAACTACCACGGGGATTTTCGAGCAGCTTTATGCCCAAGAACAGGCCGGCACACTTACCCGCGAACAAGCGCAGCAGCAGGCTATCATTTTTATTAAACAGCTAAGATACGATGATAACGACTACTTTTTTATCCACGACCTAAGTCCAAAAATGATCATGCACCCAATGAATCCTGCATTGGATGCTAAAGACTTATCCAACTTTAAAGACCCAAGCGGCAAAGCCGTATTTGTTGAGTTTGCCCAAATCGCCAGACAGCAAGGCCATGGATTTGTGGAATATTTATGGCCCAAGCCTGGCGCACAAGAACCCGTAGATAAAATCAATTACGTAAAACTGTTTAAACCTTGGGGCTGGGTGCTAGGCACTGGGGTCTATCTAGACGATATCCAAGCGGAATTTCATAACTCTATTAAACAGGGAGCGTTGGCAAGCTTTTTAATTCTAGTAATTCTAGGCTTGCTAGTTGCAGCCATCATTCGCAGCATTACGCAACCCCTTGATGAGGCCGTACATGCCCTAGAAAATATTGCCAGTGGTGACGGAGACTTAACTATTCAACTGGCGGAGCAAGGCACAGATGAGCTGGCTAAACTTAGCAATAACTTCAATCTGTTTACCAGCAAACTTCGCAACATTATCGAGCAGCTTTTAGCCAGTGCGAATGCGCTAAGCACGTCTGCAGACGCGCTTGGAAAAACGGCACACGGCACCCTAAACTTCAGCCAAAGCCAGCTGGCAGAAACCGAACAAATCGCTGCCGCCATTAATGAAGTCACTTACGCCGTGCAGGATGTTGCACAGCATGCCAATCAAGCAGCTCAGGCCGTCAACGATGCTAACGAACAAGCCAGTACCGGCCAACAAAGCATCCAACACAGCCTGCAACAAGCCGACAGCTTAAGTCAGAGTATTCGTCAAGCAGTGAGCGTTATGCAAAGCCTGGCTGAGCAAAGCAATCAGATTGAAGGGGTGTTAGATGTTATTCGCTCCATTGCCGAGCAAACCAACTTACTGGCTTTAAACGCTGCTATTGAAGCCGCTCGAGCAGGCGAGCAAGGACGGGGTTTTGCCGTGGTTGCCGATGAAGTGCGCTCTTTGGCTCAGCGCACCCAGCAATCTACCGATGAAGTACACAGCATGATTGAAAGCCTACAAAGCAAGTCACAAGCTGCCGTAGTCGCCATTCAAGGCAGCAACGAATCCGCGCAACAAACAGTAGTACAAGCACAAATAGCCGGTGAAAACTTCTTAGCTATTACACAAGCCTTAGAGGTGCTAAATGACCTTAACACCTCCATTGCCAGTAGCACTCTGCAACAATCGCACGCAGCAGAAGAAATTAACCAGAATGTTACTCGCGTTGCCGGGCTATCCCACGACACAACCGGCGCAGCTCAGAGCTCAACGCAAGCCAGCGAGCAGTTAAAGTCGCTAGCGCATGAGCTCAGTCAGTTGCTAACACAGTTTAAAATTTAACCGTTTAGCTTTTATTTTTCTGGCGCTGCAAAAAAACTTCCACATAGCTGCAGCTTGGCAGCACTTCCAAGCCACGCTCCTGTGCATACTCGATAGCCGCCTTGGTTAAAATGGCGGCTATGCCACGTCCACGCAGTTCATTGGGTACAAAGGTGTGATAATAATCCAGTTTATTATCACCCAGCGGACGGTAATCTAAGTGAGCACGAAAGCCGTCCACATGCATCTCAAAGCATTGTTCTTGCTCGTTATGCGTTACCTGTAATTCATCGCTCATAGCAAACCCCTTATATAACTGCTGCGTTCATTTTGCTGTTTAATTGGCTAACATCTCAAGTTAAAGCACAGCCGTTACTTACTTTGGCAGCATCATTTTATGTGAATTTATAGTATCAAAAAAAAAGCCACCCGTAATAGGTGGCTTAAAAAAAAGAGAAGGTTTTACTAGAATGCAGCAGCAGGTTTCATATATGAAATGGGCGCCGCACTTGCATCATCAAAGGTTACTATTTCCCAGGCATCAGGCTGATCCAATAAAGCGCGTAGCAACTGATTATTCAACCCATGCCCTGATTTATAACCTCTAAACTCACCGATTAAACTCTTACCTAACAGGTATAGATCACCGATAGCATCCAGTATTTTGTGCTTCACGAATTCGTCTTCATAACGCAAGCCGTCTTCGTTTAGTACAGTATCCTCGTCTACTACAATGGCGTTATCTACGCTACCACCGAGCGCTAAATTATTAGCGCGTAGGTATTCGATATCACGCATAAAACCAAAGGTTCTGGCACGACTGACTTCTTTAACAAAAGAAGTACTGGAAAAATCTACAGAGGCTGTTTGCGTCCGCCCAGCAAAAACCGGATGGTTAAAGTCAATTTCAAAACTGACTTTAAACCCTTCAAACGGCAAGAAGGTTGCTTTCTTCTCACCATCAGTGACCGTTACTTCGCGTAAAACACGAATAAATTGCTTGGGCTCGTCTTGCTCTTCCAAACCGGCAGACTCAATCAAGAACACAAAAGGTCCTGCGCTGCCATCCATGATCGGTACTTCAGGTGCTGAAATTTCAACATAAGCATTATCAATACCCAAGCCCGCCATCGCTGAAAGCAGGTGCTCTACCGTATCCACTTTAACATCACCCTTTACTAGGGTAGTCGACATGGTAGTTTCACCTACGTTTACAGCTGATGCCAGTATCTCGACTGCAGGATCCAAATCCATGCGACGAAATACAATGCCGGTATTAACCGGTGCTGGCTTCAGGGTTAGATACACTTTTTCGCCTGAATGCAAACCGATGCCCGTAGCTCGGATAGTGTTTTTTAAGGTACGCTGTTTAATCATAAGTTAAATCACTGACGCTTTGATTGCGAATAGTTTTCAATTGGCGTGCATATTAACAGATGCAACAACAATAAAGAAATTAGTCTGCAACAAAAGCTTTCAGATTAATCAGCCTGCTTACGTAAAAAAGCTGGAATGTCTAAGTACTTCAATTCCTCTTGGTTATCAGCAAAACTGGAGGCCGCTGGTTTATTTTGATTAGCACGCAACGAAGCGGGTCGGTCATAGCGGTGATAATCCTCTGGCTGCGTTACATCATCGCCTACAGCCATAGCTGTTGGCATAACTGCAGCGTTCGCTTGAGTATTGATTGTATTATCAATGACCTTTACCGGCTTTTCCACACGCTGGCCGATACCAGTCACCACCACAGTAACCTGCAGCTCATCTTCCATATCAGGATCAATAGCCGTACCGATTTTCACCATTGCATCTTCAGACGCAAAGGTCTCTATGATTTGTCCTACCTCGTAAAACTCACCCATACCTAAATCTGGGCCTGAAGTGATATTAACCAGAATGCCACGTGCACCCTGTAGGTTTACATCTTCCAACAGTGGGTTGCGAATCGCTTCTTCAGTCGCTTCACGCGCACGATTAGGACCGCTGGCACGACCTGTGCCCATCACTGCCATACCCATTTCACTCATTACTGTTCTAACGTCAGCAAAGTCAACGTTAATAGTACCTGGGCGTTTAATAATGTCCGAAATACCACGTACTGCACCGGCCAACACATCATCGGCTTTAGCAAAGGCTGACAGCAAGCTGGCGTCTTTACCCAAGATGGTTAGTAGTTTTTCATTAGGAATCGTGATCAACGAATCCACATGCTCAGACAGCATGCTAATGCCTTCATCCGCGACGGCTAAACGACGGCGGCCTTCAAACGGGAACGGCTTGGTGACAATAGCAACGGTCAAAATGCCCATCTCTTTGGCTACTTGAGCAATGATCGGTGCAGCGCCTGTACCGGTACCGCCGCCCATACCCGTAGCGATAAACACCATGTCCGTGCCTTGCAGCACTTCGATAATACGCTCGCGGTCTTCTTCGGCCGCTTTACGACCAATCTCAGGATTAGTACCAGCACCTAAACCCTTCGTGACAGCCGTACCTAATTGTAAAATAGTCCGTGCCGCTACGCCCTTTAGCGCTTGGGCATCGGTGTTGGCACAAATAAACTCCACCCCTTCAAGATTACTGTTAATCATGTGGTTAACAGCGTTACCGCCACCGCCGCCAACGCCTATTACCTTGATAACTGCACTCTGTGCTGTTTGGTCTACTAAATCAAACATAGCGTTCTCCTTCCTTCTCTCTTTATTTATAAGTTATTCCGGCTGTGCCGGTGTTGCATTAAAAATTATTTTGAATCCAGCGTTTAATCAGTACTAACTTTGATGGTTTTTCAATCGTTGCCTCTTCCTGCAGACGTTCGGACAATTCATTTTCCATTTCTTGTTGCATGCCATACAGCAACAGCCCTACCGCTGTTGAATAAATAGGATTACGTACTACATCCGTCATGCCCTTAATACCTTGCGGCATGCCTAAACGCACCGGCATATGGAAAATCTCCTCGGCCAGCTCTACCGCACCTTCCATCTTAGCTGTACCGCCTGTGAGTACGATGCCTGCCGGTATTAAGTCTTCATAACCGCTGCGTCTAAGCTCAGATAAAATCAAGTGAAACAGTTCTTCATAACGCGGCTCAACCACATTGGCTAACGACTGACGCGACAGCTCTCTAGGTGGTCGCTCGCCGACGCTGGGTACCTTGATGGTTTCATCGGCGCGTGCCAGCTTAGCCAGCGCACAGGCGTAGCGTATTTTAATTTCTTCGGCGTACTGAGTTGGCGTGCGTAACGCCATAGCAATATCATTGGTGACCTGATCCCCAGCAATCGGAATCACGGCGGTGTGGCGTATTGCACCTTCGGTAAAAATGGCGATGTCAGTCGTGCCACTGCCTATATCGACCAAGCACACACCCAGTTCCTTTTCATCCTCGGTCAGTACCGCATTAGCGGAGGCCAACTGCTCTAAAATAGTGCCTTCCACTTTTAAGCCACAGCGGCTGACGCACTTCTCCACGTTTTGCGCCGCATTAATGGCACAGGTAACCACGTGCACGCGCGCCTCAAGACGCACGCCTGACATACCCAAGGGCTCACGAATACC
This sequence comes from Gammaproteobacteria bacterium DTU040, assembly GCA_001513435.1. Taxonomy (GTDB): domain Bacteria; phylum Pseudomonadota; class Gammaproteobacteria; order Pseudomonadales; family Pseudomonadaceae; genus Thiopseudomonas; species Thiopseudomonas acetoxidans. The sequence continues at coordinate 2,947 of LFTS01000311.1, read as the reverse complement.
TTCTTGTTTATCAATCACATAATCTTGCGCCAAGGTATGCAGCACACGCTGATCCGCTGGAATTGCGACCGCTTGCGCCGCGTCTAATACTCGCTCCAAATCCATACGGCTTACTTCGCCGGAATGAATCGCTACAATGCCATCGGAGTTCAAACTACGGATATGGCTACCCGCCAATCCGACATATACGGAGTGAATATGGCACTCAGTCATTTGCTGCGCTTCATTAATCGCCTGCTGTATGGCCTGCACCGTTGACTCAATATTAACCACCACGCCTTTTTTCAAACCGTGTGACGGATGTGTACCCACACCAATAATGCGTATGTCTTGATCAGGCATTACCTCAGCCACCAAGGCGACCACCTTGGAGGTCCCGACATCTAAACCAACAATTAAATTGGCATTTTCTTCAAGCGACATTCGTAGTCTTCCTCTTTATTGCACTACTGCATCATTAGCAGCTGCACGCCAAGTCACAGCCAAACCGTTGGCATAGCGCAAATCTATACGTGCTATCTGATTAATTTGCTCTTTAAGCTCTTTCTCGTAAATGGTTACAAAACGGCGCATTTTTTCCATCACCTGTTCACGCCCTAATAACAATTCCAAACCATCTTGAGTGGTAATGAACCAGCTACCACGCTCACGCATTTCTAACTTATCTATTGAGTAGCCCAAAGGACGTAGCGCATTACTCAGAAAACCATACTGCTCCATAACCGCGTCCTGGCTGTTTTCGGGTCCGGCCAAATACGGCAGCTTTTGATACCCCTGCATGCCCTGTTTACTAAATACATGCGCCTTAACATTCAACAAGTTATCTTCGCCCCAGTGCGCAACAGGCTTTTGCTCAACCACATCGATCACAAGCTGATCCGGCCAAACCCGGCTGATGTTCGCCTTACTGATCCATGCCACTTGCCCTAACGCATCCTGTATTCCGGCAATATCCACAGCAAAAAACTTAGCATTGACAAAGGGCTCAACACGCTGCTCCAGCACACGCTGGTTAAATTCCGTCAAATTCCCCTTCACCACGATGCGCGCAATCGGCTGATTAATATAAGGTTGTGCATAGCGCCAGCCTTCCATCAAACCACCCAGCGCAATCACCGCCGCAAAGACGTACAACACACGGCGTACAACCAACCAGTTTATTTGCGGCCAGTTACGCTTAGGCTTAGCTGAGTTGGACGCCGGTGCACGAGTTGCACCACGGCGCACAGACTCAACAGCTATACGCTGCGCCTGTTTGCTGGGTAATGCACTCATGCTATTCATGTGTTCGTCGCCTATTTTTTATCAACTAGAGTGGTTGCCAAAATAGCCACCACTAATTGCTGAAAATCCATCCCCGCAGCTTGAGCGGCCATAGGCACTAAACTGTGGTCAGTCATGCCAGGTACGGTATTTACTTCAAGCAGCCAGAATTCACCCTGAGCATCTTGCATCATGTCAGCGCGAGCCCAACCCGTAACGCCTAGTGCAGCGCAGGCTTGGCGGGTTAATTCGCGTAACTCTTGTTCTTTCCCTTCGCTCAGGCCGCAAGGAATTTGGTACTGAGTATCGTTAGCTAAATATTTAGCCTCGTAGTCATAAAAATCATGACTGGTGCCTAAACGAATCGGCGGTAAAATCTCACCATCAAGCATGGCTACGGTAAATTCAGGTCCCGCAATCCACTGCTCTACCAGTACATTACTGTCGTACTCTTGAGCGTTTTTCCAAGCAGTTAACAGCTCAGCTAGGCTGTGTACTTTTGCCATACCGATACTGGAGCCTTCCTGACTGGGTTTAACCATCAGCGGAAAACCCAACTCTTCAGCAGCCGTATGACAATCGTGTTCATCTTGCAAGCTACTGTGTCTTGGTGTGGGTAAGCCCTGAGTACACCAGACTTGTTTGGCGCGTAACTTATCCATCGCCAAAGCTGAAGCCAGCACACCACTGCCGGTATAAGGAATGCCTGCGTGTTCAAGTACACCCTGAATCACACCGTCTTCACCGCCGCGACCGTGCAATAAAACAAACGCACGATCAAAGGACTCTGTAGTGAGCAATTTAAGAAAATCCTTGTCTACATCAATACCTTGCGCATCCACACCCGCCTGCTGCAAAGCCGATAGCACGGCTGCACCCGACTTGAGTGAAACTTCACGCTCTGCACTGTGACCGCCATAGAGCACCGCCACACGGCCAAATTTCTTTACATCCAATGCTGTTGTCATACCTGCTCACTCCCAGACTGCTGAAACAAGGGGTGTTTAATAAGTTGTGGCGCAATAGCACCAATATCTCCCGCGCCTTGGCAGAGTAAAATATCTCCCGCACGCAGCAGCGGCTGTACTAAGGGGGCAATGTCAGTACCACGCTCCACATACAGAGGATCTAAGCGTCCACGTTGACGAATGCTATGGCACAACTGACGGCTATCTGCACCGGGAATCGGTTCTTCGCCAGCAGGGAACACTTCTAACAAGAGCAAGACGTTGGCCTCTCCCAACACCTGCACGAAATCCTCGTACAGATCACGTGTACGGGTATAGCGATGTGGTTGGTAAATCATCACCAAACGGCGCTCGGGCCAACCATCACGAATGGCTTTAACCACAGCAGCCACTTCGCGCGGATGGTGACCATAGTCATCGATCAACATCACTGAGCCATCGGTTACGGGCAAATCGCTATACACCTGAAAACGGCGACCCACTCCCTGAAACCCAGACAATCCCGTTAAAATGGCTTCATCGTCCAAACCTTCATCGGTTGCCACGGCAATCACCGCCAATGCATTAAGCACGTTATGGCGACCCGGCAAATTCAAGCACACAGGCATAGGTTCACGCCCTTTACGCAGCACGGTAAAACAGGTCAGCATGGCTTGCTGCTGCACATCAATTGCGCGCACGTCAGCGTCTTCTGAGAATCCGTAGGTCAGCATGGG
>LFTS01000254.1 GCA_001513435.1 Gammaproteobacteria bacterium DTU040 | reverse complement strand
GCAAAGGTTTTGAACTCACTTAAAATACTCATGCGTTTATTCTCTTTCGTTGGTTAGAATAAGGAATCAGTGCTTGCATAAACAAACTACCGGCGACTTGTTAGTCTGATTTGATTACAGCATTATGCCTTATTTATTTTGCAAAAAGCAGCTGGTTGCGCGGAAAATCGAGCGTGATTAAAGGCATTAAATTGAGTGGTTTTAGAGCGCAGAAACCGCACTTTAAACGTGCGGTGGGGTGTAGGGCCTACTTGGTTCGCTGAACAGCAAACTGAGCGAGTTCAATCAGAGCCGTCTTGTATTCAGACTCAGGCAGTGGGGCTAAGCACTGGATAGCATTATCTGCATATTCTTGTGCTAAGCGTGCGGTGTAGGTCAAAGCGCCGCTGTCGTGAACAGCCTGTCGAATAGGCTCGAAATTCTCTGTGCCGCCTTTTTGAATGGCGGTACGTACTAGGGCTGCTTGTTCGGCAGTACCGCTACGCATGGTGACGATGAGCGGTAGGGTGGGTTTGCCTTCGGCTAAGTCATCACCCACGTTTTTGCCTAGAGAGTCAGCGTCACCCTGATAGTCCAACAGATCATCAACCAGCTGGAATGCAATGCCTAGGCGGTCGCCATATAAACGCAGTGCTTCGGCTTGTTCTGGCGGAGCATTGGCCAGCACAGCTGCACTATGGGTGGAGGCTTCAAATAGCATGGCGGTTTTACCGCGAATGACTTGCATGTAAATTTCTTCGGTGGTGCTGGCGTCGCGTATTTTGGTGAGCTGTAACACTTCACCTTCGGCGATAACGCAGGTGGCGTGAGCGATAATTTGCATAACCGGTAAAGAAGCCAAGCGCACCATCATTTCAAAGGAGCGTGCGTATAAAAAATCGCCCACTAATACGCTTGGTGCATTACCCCAGTTAGCATTAGCGGTAGCACGGCCACGGCGCATATCGGACTTATCCACTACGTCATCGTGCAATAGTGTTGAGGTGTGTAGAAACTCAATCACAGCGGCCAGCAAACAAAGATCTTCATCACTTTTATTCAGCGCTTTACCAGCGAGCAGCACCAATAATGGACGTAAACGTTTACCGCCAGCGGAAACGATATAATCGCCAATTTTTTCTACCAAAGGTACTTGGGAGACAAGCTGCTGTTTTATAAGGCTATCGACCTTAGCAAAGTCCTCAGTGACGACGCGATAAAAGCTCTGTGGTTGCATGATTTTTTGAAGCTCCTAATAGACTGCACTGAATGCTAGGTGGAGGTATACAATAAGTCAAGAAAAGTCGCTTGTCAGGGGCTTGCTTAGTATTGCAGTCTTGCGTACAATTCGCGCCCTGAACTTTAAGGAATAAAGGCGCTGTCTGTTTGGGCAAAACCTGCATTCTGTTAACTAGGCAAACCTGCCTTACGCAATTGTTAATTGCCTTAATCCAGCACTTAACAGCCATGCCAAGCGATACTAATACAGATAAAGCCTTGGGTGAGCAGGAATTACGGAGATAAAATATGTACGCAGTTATTGTAACTGGTGGTAAGCAGTACAAGGTCGCTGAAGGCGATTACTTGAAAATTGAAAAGCTGGAAGAAGCAACCGGCGCAAATATTACTTTTGACCGAGTATTACTGGTCGGCAACGGCGAAGAAGTGCAGGTCGGTGCTCCTGTTGTTGATGGTGCAAAGGTTACTGCAGAAGTTATTGCGCAGGGCCGTCACGACAAAATTCGTATTATCAAGTTTCGTCGTCGTAAGCACAGCATGAAGCGTCAGGGCCACCGTCAGTGGTTCACTGAAATCAAAATCACTGGTATTCAAGCCTAAACGCTTGAGATTTCTACAGGAGAACTGAACTCATGGCAACGAAAAAAGCTGGCGGTAGTACCCGCAACGGTCGCGACTCGGAATCGAAACGCTTAGGCGTGAAAATGTACGGCGGCCAAGCAGTTAAAGCAGGAAACATTATCGTGCGTCAGCGCGGTACAGAATTCCACCCTGGCTACGGTGTAGGCATGGGCAAGGATCACACGCTGTTTGCTAAGCAAGAAGGTGTGATTAAGTTTGAAGTTAAGGGTGCATTTAACCGCCGCTACGTAAGTGTAGTGACTGCTTAAATAATCCATAACAAAAAAGCCCTGTCAGTTTGACGGGGCTTTTTTGTTTTTGCCAAGGCTAAATGGCGGCAAAAACGTTATTTTTTATAGGCTCTTTAAGGCGGACTTTATGGGTTTGCTGTATCCTGCGCGTAAGCGCTTTAAGAGCGTAGGGGATCTTTATGAAGTTCGTTGATGAAGTTTTAATTAGTGTTAAAGCGGGCGATGGCGGCAATGGCTGCATGAGTTTTCGCCGTGAAAAGTTTATTGAATTTGGTGGCCCTAATGGAGGCGACGGCGGTGATGGCGGCTCGGTGTTTTTAGAGGCTGACCATAACCATAACACACTGTTGGATTACCGCTATAAACGCAAGTTTAATGCCCAGCGTGGAGAGAACGGTCGTGGTAGCGACTGTACCGGTGCTAAGGGTGAGGACTTGATCCTTAAAGTACCTGTTGGCACAACTGTGATTGATGCGGATACGCAAGAGGTGATTGGCGACCTACTTGAAGATGGTCAGCGTTTGCTGGTGGCGCAAGGGGGATGGCATGGTTTAGGCAACACCCGCTTTAAATCCAGCACCAATCGCGCGCCGCGCCAAACCTCTGACGGTACAGCAGGTGAAGCGCGCAATTTGAAAATGGAATTGAAAGTATTGGCGGACGTGGGGCTACTTGGTTTACCCAACGCGGGTAAAAGTAGCTTTATTCGTTCTGTCTCTGCGGCCAAGCCTAAAGTGGCGGATTATCCTTTCACCACACTGGTGCCTAATTTGGGGGTTGTTAGTGTAGGTGGTTATAAAACCTTTGTGGTAGCTGATATCCCAGGTCTTATCGAAGGCGCTGCCGAGGGCGCAGGATTGGGGATACGTTTTCTCAAACATTTAACACGTACGCGTTTGTTGTTGCACATTGTTGATTTGGCGCCTATTGACCAAAGCGACCCAGCCGAAGCCGCGCAGGTTATTGTGGATGAGATTGAAG
>LFTS01000058.1 GCA_001513435.1 Gammaproteobacteria bacterium DTU040 | reverse complement strand
TAAAGGGTTCGCCCGCTGCTCGTGCTTCAACGATAGCCTCTACCGGACCTTCGCCCACACCTTTAACCGCGCCCAAGCCGTAAACCACCGCGCCCTGCGGGTTAACCGTAAATTTATATTCGGAAAAATTTACATCCGGTGCCATCAACCGCAATTTCATGTCACGGCACTCTTCAATCAGCGTCACCACTTTATCGGTGTTATGCATATCTGAGGACAGCACGGCCGCCATAAAAGGCGCAGGGTAATGCGTTTTCAACCAAGCAGTTTGGTAGGAAACCAAGCCATAAGCCGCTGAGTGGGATTTATTAAACCCGTAACCCGCAAACTTTTCTACCAGATCAAAAATATTGCCCGCCAGTTCAGCGCTGATGTTGTTATTTCTACAACCTTCAATAAATAAACCACGCTGCTGCTCCATTTCTTCCGGCATTTTCTTGCCCATAGCACGGCGCAACATGTCGGCACCGCCCAGTGTATAACCGGCCATCACCTGCGCAATCTGCATCACCTGTTCTTGATACAAAATAATGCCGTAAGTAGGCGCAAGCACCGGCTTTAAGCCTTCGTATTGGTAGTCAGGATGTGGGTAGGCCAGCTCAGCACGGCCGTGTTTACGGTTGATAAAGTCATCGACCATGCCCGATTGAAGCGGGCCGGGGCGGAACAAGGCCACCAAAGCAATCAAGTCTTCAAGGCAGTCGGGCTTTAGCTTTTTGATCAGCTCTTTCATGCCCCGTGATTCCAGTTGGAACACTGCGGTGGTTTCGGCACGCTGCAGCAACTGGTAGGTGGGCTTGTCGTCCAGCGGTATTTGTTCAATCTCGAGCGGTGCTTCGCCTTGCTGCGCGCGGATGGCGTTAACGGTTTCTAAAGCCCACTTAATAATGGTGAGGGTACGCAAACCAAGGAAGTCAAACTTAACCAGCCCCGCCGCTTCCACGTCATCCTTATCAAACTGGGTGACTAAACCGCTGCCATCTTCATCGCACAATACAGCAGAAAAATCAGTCAACTTGGTCGGCGCAATCACTACCCCTCCCGCGTGCTTGCCGGTGTTACGAATGGTGCCCTCAAGCTTAAGCGCCATTTGCCAAATTTCTTTGGCTTCGTCGTCTTTATCGACAAAATCGCGCAAGCTGTCTTCCATCTCGTAAGCTTTTTTCAGCGTCATGCCCACTTCAAAGGGAATCATTTTCGACAGTCGATCGGCCAAGCCATAAGACTTGCCCTGCACCCGTGCCACATCACGCACCACCGCTTTGGCCGCCATGGTGCCGAAGGTGACAATCTGGCTAACCGCTTGGCGGCCATAGGTATCAGCAACATAGTCAATGACACGATCGCGCCCATCCATGCAGAAATCCACGTCAAAGTCCGGCATGGAAACCCGTTCAGGGTTGAGGAAGCGTTCAAACAGCAAATCGTACAACAGCGGATCGAGGTCGGTAATATGCAGCACATAGGCCACTAAACTGCCCGCACCCGAGCCTCGACCTGGGCCGACTGGTACGCCGTTATTTTTCGCCCATCTGATAAAATCCATCACAATCAGGAAGTAACCGGGGAAACCCATTTGGATAATAATATCCAGCTCAAAGGTCAGCCGGTCGATATACACTTGACGCTTTTGTTCGTAATCGGGCGTGTCTTTGGGCAGCGTAATCGATAAGCGCTCTTCCAGCCCCTGCATTGACACATGACGCAAATAGTCGTCGACGCTCATGCCTTCCGGCACGGGGAAATCAGGTAAGAAGTGTTTTCCCAGCTGTACTTCAATATTACAACGCTTGGCAATTTCCACGGTATTGGCCAGTGCTTCAGGAATATCACTAAACAACTGCGCCATTTCTTCCGGTGTTTTTAGATACTGCTGATCCGAGTACAGCCGCGGACGGCGCGGATCATCCAAAATACGACCTTCACCAATACAAACACGTGTTTCATGTGCTTCAAAGTCATCTTCACTGATAAAGCGCACATCATTGGTCGCCACCACAGGCACCTGCAGTCGTGCGGCCAACTCCATGGCTGCATGCACATACTCTTCATCGTTGGTGCGTCCGGTGCGCTGTAATTCCAGATAAAAACGCTGGGGGAAAACAGCTTGCCAGTAGGCTAATAACTCTTCTGCTTTAGCCTTATCCTGCGCCAGCAACGCGCGACCAATCTCACCCTCTTTAGCACCAGACAAGGCTATCAAACCCGCCGATTGCTCAGCTATCCAGTCACGCTGCAGGATAGCTACGTCGCCATGCTGTCCATGGGTGTAGCCCTTAGAAACCAGTTCTGTCAGGTTGCGGTATCCCTGTGCATCCATCGCCAGCAAAGTCATGCGCGAAGCGGGTGCGTCAGGATCAGTACTGGCCAGCCAAACATCCACGCCGCAGATTGGTTTGATACCAGCAGCAGGGGCGGCGCGCAGAAATTTAATCAAGGCAAAGAAATTGCTCTGATCGGTAATCGCCACCGCTGGCATACCTGCCTCAGCTACCTTTAGGACTAGGGGTTTTATACGCACTAACCCATCAACCAAAGAAAACTCACTATGCACGCGCAGGTGCACAAAGGTAGCTGTCATTATATAAACTCTTTTAAGGTGCTCAAGAAACTACTACCAACATCAAAAGCAAGGGCTGTCTGCTTATTGGGTTAAGCGTTGCAGCGCTTCACGATACTTTTCTGCCGTTTGCTCAATCACTGCATCAGGAATTTGCGGGGCTGGGGCCTGCTTGTTCCAGCCACTGTTTTCTAGCCAATCTCGTACAAACTGCTTGTCAAAGCTGGGCGGGTTGGTGCCTTCCTGGTAGCTTTCTGCTGGCCAAAAACGACTGGAATCAGGCGTTAGGACCTCATCCATCAGGGTCAAACGCCCTTGCTCATCCAAACCAAACTCAAACTTAGTGTCCGCGATGATAATGCCTTTGCTGGCCGCATATTCAACTGCTGCTTGGTACAGCGCGATCGAAGCATCACGCACCTGCACCGCCAAATCAGCACCGATCAGAGCTTCACACTGGGCATAAGAAATATTTTCATCATGGTCGCCCACCTCAGCTTTAGTGGAGGGGGTAAAGATAGGCTCTGGCAAACGCGCTGCTTCTTTTAATCCGGCCGGCAGTTTGATGCCGCAAACCGTGCCACTGGTTTGGTACTCCTTCCAGCCAGAACCAACCAAATAACCACGCACAATGGCTTCTACGGGTACAGGCTTTAAGCGTTTAACCACCACGGCACGCCCTTCCAGCAATGGCAACTCAGCTGCTGGCACAACATCAGCAAGGCTATCACCTGTAAAGTGATCCGGCACAATGCCCTTCAGTTTGGCAAACCAAAAATTGGAAATCTGCGTCAACACCTTACCTTTATCAGGAATGGGCTGGTCTAAAATCACATCAAAAGCCGATAAACGATCGCTGGCGACCATCAGCATCCGCCTTGCATCGACCTCATAAAGATCGCGCACTTTGCCTGAATAGATTTTTTTTAAGCTTAGAGAAGCCGAAGTGGTCATGTTGTATATTCCACACTGTTAAGCAAAACAGGCGAAATATTCGCCTGTTTGTTGAATGAAAATAAAACCCTCAGCAACAGCATCTATGCCTAGCAGGGGCTCCTAAATTAGTTTAGCTGCTCTTGAATAGCAGCCAAGACGCGCTCAGTCAGCTCAGGATCGGCCAAAGTTTCAGCGTCTTTCTCTAGGCTAACAAAAACCTGATGTCCAATGTCCGTTAATTTTAAACGATACAAGTCTTCCATCGGGTCAACGGCTTCCTCTGCTGCGGGTCGCTGCTTATCCAGCTCAAGTTCTTTTTCGATCTCTTTTAGCGCCGTAAAGAGTGCATCAAAGAAGCCAACGGGTTCTCTGGCAATCTCACGATTGGGGTCGATTAGATACACACTTTCTTCGCGCTCTTGCTCAGACACGTAGATTTCGGCACTTTCTAAAGCGCGGCCTACACCAAACCACGCACGATCAAGGCTGGCATCAATACGCAATGCTTTACTGCCATTAGGCAAGTCCACCATAGCTACGCGTTTAGGGGCGTCATAGTTGCGACTGGCCAACAGAGAATAGCTGTCTCTGGTCTGGCTCGCTTCTTCTAGATATGTATGCAACAAAGCCAAGGCGCTGTCTGCCTGCGCGGCACTCCAAGGTGTGCTATCAGAGCTTGCTGAGCTGCGCGCTGAGTCTAAGAAAATCTCGCTGGTATTACGCTGTACACCCGGCTCAATCCGCACACGATAACGTACCTGCTGGCTATCAGTCAGTTCAACTTGACTAACAAAGTCTTGTGCAAGTTGGCTTTCAGTTTGCCATTGCGTCACGAACTCACCCATATGCGGGTTTTCCTCGGCAATTACAAAACCTTTGGTTTCAAAAAAAGACAGTGCAATTGGCCAAACCTGTGCCGGAATACGCTGCGCAACAATCCAGCTGAGTTGGTCGGTTTGCTGAAGCAAAAAGTCCGCTGCGAGTGCGCCTGTTGGCAAGGGCTGTGGGCGCGGCACTCTAACCTTCTCTTTGCTGGAAAGGCTGGCTACATGCTCAGGCACAGGCAGCAGTGGCTCAGCAATGTTAGCCTGCATTCCCTCTGGCAACTGCATGGGTTTTTCTACTTTAGCGTCTTGATAATCCGCACCACGATTACGGAAATACCCCTTATCACCGCCCCATAACATGCCACAACCGGATAAACCTGAGACCAGCACTGCCAAACCAACTGCCTGTGTAATATGCTTCATAGCACGCCCTTTAATTAGTTTAAAATAGCAGTTTCGCGTAACGCCTGACGAACTTGCTCGTGGTATTGCTCACTTAACCAAGTCAAAGGCAAGCGTATTCCCTTATCAATTAAGCCCATTTCGTATAGAGCCCATTTCACTGGAATTGGATTGGCTTCAACAAATAACTTTTCATGCAATGGCATCAACGAGTCATTAAGCTCTTTAGCCGCTTGGGCTTCACCTGCCATCGCCAAACGGCATAGCTCGCTCATTTGTTTTGGGGCAACGTTAGCGGTAACTGAAATATTACCTTTGCCGCCCGCTAACATCAGCTGATACGCCGTGGCGTCATCACCAGAGTACACTAAGAAGTCGCTGTCTACGCCAGCAATTATCTGCTTAGCGCGCTCAATATCACCGGTAGCTTCTTTGATGCCAATGATGTTTTTGATGGCTGATAAGCGAATAGCTGTTTCAGCCTGCATATCACACACCGTACGACCCGGAACATTGTATAGAATCTGCGGAATATCAACCGCCTCAGCAATATGCTTAAAGTGCTGGTACAAACCTTCTTGCGTTGGCTTGTTGTAATAAGGTGTCACCAATAAGCATGCATCGGCACCTACTTTTTTTGCGTTCTGCGTCAGCTCAACCGCTTCACGTGTACAGTTGGCACCCGTACCGGCAATAACAGGAATACGGCCGTTGACCTGTTTAACGACGCGACGCAACACCTCAACATGTTCTGCCACACTTAAGGTTGCTGACTCGCCCGTAGTACCCACAGCAACTATGGCGCTGGTACCTTCTTGGATATGGAAGTCAATCAATTTATCGAGCGCGGGCCAATCAAGTTCACCCTGTGCATCCATTGGCGTAACAATCGCCACCATACTGCCCGTAATCATGCCATGACTCCTGCAAAAAAATAGAAAAAAAGAGTTGTTTATGTTACTAATGCTGTGCACTGAGCACAAGCACAGCGAAGCATTCTCTGTATATTCACTTTACCAAGCGCAGAATAATTACTTGCGCTGTCAGAGCATTGTTAAAATCAGACTTAAACAATCAACTGCCAAAGGAAACCTGGATGTCGAGCACTACACCGCCCGAGCAGCATATAGTGATCAGCGCGTTAGCTGAAAACCCGCTGGAGCTTATCAACCTTCTGTGCCGGGTTTGTCAAGAAAACCGTTGCGCCACTGTGAGCAGCCACCTTACCCAACACGGTCAACTAAGCGCCCTTTCATTAGAAACCAAGGGTAGCTGGGATGCTTTGGCACGGCTGGAAGTGGCGTTAACCAACCTTAAGAAACGCGAAGATATATTTTTAACCTACGCACGCAGCGTGCAAGACAACAAAAAAACCAAAGCTCTACCCTATATTGTGTATGTCAGCGCCTTTTTCCGGCCGGATATTTTGGCTGAGCTATGCCAGTTTTTCACCGACCATAAAATCAATATCGACACTATTGTTTATGACAGTTATCAAGCTCCACAAACTGATACCACCATGCTCAACGCCACCATCACGGTAACCCTACCCGTAAGCACGCAAATTAGCTGGTTACGTGATCAGTTTTTAGACTTTGCCGACGCGCTTAATTTAGACGCCCTAATCGAGCCTTGGCGTCCACAGATATTTTGAGGCTAACCATGAGCACACTAGAAACCCTAAACTTTACTGCCCAAGCTACCAACAACACTACAGTGACCCTGTCGGAATTAGCCGGCAAACAGGTGGTTATTTATTTTTACCCTAAGGACAACACCCCCGGCTGCACCAGTGAAGGGCAAGACTTTCGTGATCTTTATCCCGAATTTCAGGCAGCCAACACCCTTATTTTCGGGGTTTCCCGCGACAGCCTACGCACCCATGAAAACTTCAAGCTCAAGCACGAGTTTCCTTTTGAGCTAATTAGCGATCCCGAAGAAGAGTTGTGTCGGTTATTTGATGTAATCAAGCCAAAAAAACTGTACGGCAAAGAGCACCTAGGCATTGAACGCAGTACGTTTTTATTCGACACAAAAGGCGTGGTTAAACAAGAGTGGCGTAAAGTGAAGGTCAAAGAACACGCCGCTGACGTACTGGCTGCCGCGCAAGAACTGCATAAGCAAGGTTAAGCGGCTGCGCCCTTTTTTATAAAATAGATAAAAACCTGCTGTTCGCTAACTTCTTCATGCAGCAACTGATGCCCAGCTAAGTTAGCAAAACTGCGTAAATCACGTTGTGAGCCGGCATCAGTGGCTAGAATCTTCAACACAGCGCCCACAGGCAGTTGATTTAACGCCAGTTTGGCTTTTAAGAGTGGCATCGGACAAGCCAGCCCTTGCGCATCAACACAGTCATCAAAATGCATTAGACGTAACCCCAGAACAATAATGGTATTAAAGAGTCATAAGCAGCTAATAACACTGCATTTTTCTGCCTTATTAGTATCATAAGCACGTCCAATAATACACGAGCCCCGACATGAAGTTTTTACGCCCAAGCCTATTTGCCCTTAGTTGCTTAATTGCCACACCTAACATGGCCATTGAGCTGCCTTCATTAGGAGATACCAGCTCATCAATTGTGTCTCTAGAACAAGAGCATCGACTGGGCAGGGCTTGGCTGAATATATTACGCAGTCAGGTGCCCCAACTCTCTGATCCTTTATTAAAGGACTATGTCGAGCGCAGTGTCTACCGCCTAGCCGAAACCAGTCAGCTACAGGAAAGACGCTTAGAGTTTGTTTTACTAGCCAGCCCACAGCTAAACGCCTTTGCCGCACCGGGTGGCATTATTGGCGTGAATGGCGGTTTGTTTATCCACGCTGAAAACGAAGCAGAATATGCGTCGGTTATGGCGCATGAATTAGCGCATTTGTCCCAACGTCACTTTGCCCGCGGTCTAGAAGCACAGAAGCGTATGCAACTGCCAATGATGGCCGCCCTACTGGCCGGAGTGGTTGCCGCCGCCGCAGGTGCTGGCGACGTGGGTAT
>LFTS01000120.1 GCA_001513435.1 Gammaproteobacteria bacterium DTU040 | reverse complement strand
TAATAACCTCTAACTGCAGCGCAGCGTTTCCTTTTCACGTATAATTTCCCTTTTTAAACTGACCAAACTAATGAGTATGACACTAGCAAATCGCCTTATAGATTCAGCTCGACGCACGATTCGTTTAGAAAATGAAGCCATTGCCTGTCTAGAGCAACGTATTGACCAAAGCTTTATCCAAGCCTGTCAACTTATTTTGGACTGCCCAGGTCGCGTAGTGGTGGTGGGTATGGGCAAGTCCGGTCACATAGCCCGTAAGATTGCTGCCACTTTAGCCAGCACAGGCACCCCAGCTTTTTTTGTGCACCCAGCTGAAGCCAGCCATGGCGATATGGGCATGATCACCGAAAACGATGTCGTGCTAGCCCTATCCAACTCGGGCACCACTAATGAAATCATCACACTGCTGCCATTGATTAAACGTCGTGGCATCAAGCTCATCAGCATGACCGGTAACCAAGAATCAATCTTGGCACAGTCCGCCACTGTTAACCTAGACGCCAGCGTAGAAAAAGAAGCCTGTCCGTTAAATCTTGCACCCACCTCGTCAACCACGGTCAGCTTGGTTTTAGGTGACGCACTGGCTCTAGCCTTACTGGAAGCGCGCGGCTTTACTCCAGAAGACTTCGCCTTCTCACACCCCGGTGGAGCATTAGGTCGTCGCTTATTGCTTAAAGTAGAGCACGTAATGCACAGTGGCTCAGAGCTTCCGGCTGTGTCTCGCGGCGTAACCATGCGTGAAGCATTATTTGAAATGACCAAAAAGGGTCTGGGCATGACGCTAATCCTTAACGAGGATGGCAGCTTGGCCGGCATCTTTACTGACGGCGACTTACGCCGCGCACTGGATCGAGATATTGACGTGCGCAACGCCACCATTGATCAACTCATGACTCGAGGCGGCAAAACAGCCACCCAAGATATGCTGGCCGCAGAAGCACTCAAGATCATGCAAGATTATAAAATCAACTCACTTCCCGTCACTGATCATCAGCAAAAAGCCATTGGCGCTCTGAACATGCATGATTTATTACGCGCAGGAGTAATGTAATGCTCGACCCGAACAATATTGAACTGTTAAACCGCGCCCGCAAAGTGCGCCTTGCCGTTTTTGACGTCGACGGTGTACTAACCGACGGCAAGCTAAACTTTATGGCTGACGGTAGCGAATTCAAATCTTTCAGCACGCTAGATGGCCATGGTATTAAAATGCTAATGCAATCAGGTATTCAGGCCGCCATTATCACCGGCCGTACCTCCACAGTAGTAGAGCGTCGCGCGGCCAATCTTGGCATTACCCATGTAATTCAGGGCCGTGAAGATAAGCGAGTCGCCCTCGATGAGCTTCTGCAGCAGCTGCAACTGAGCTATACCGATGCTGCCTATTTGGGTGACGACCTGCCGGACTTAGCCGCCATTCGCTGTGTCAGCTTTGGTGTAGCTGTTGCCAACGCCGACACCTTTGTGCGCCAGCATGCAACAGCAGTTACCTCAGCCCGCGGTGGCGAAGGTGCTGCACGCGAGTTCTGCGAATTTATCATGCAGGCTCAAGGCACGCTTACAGCGGCACAAGAAGCCTACCTATAGGTCCAGCCATGGCGAAGAGAAAAACCAAAAAAATCCCTCAGTGGGTCATTGTTGTTCCGGTGGCGCTCATCATTGCCGCTATAGGCTACTGGAATATTGGCAATGATCGCCCCGTTAGTGTTGCCAGCACACTAGATGAGCAACGCACCATTGATTTTTTCTCTGGCAACAGCCGCACCACACAATTTAATGAAGAAGGTCAGCTACACTATATTCTCACCGCTGACTATACTGAGCACATTCAGCAAACCGATATCACTTTGCTCACACAGCCTGAACTGCACCTTTATCAGGGTACGCAACAACCTTGGCTAATCAGCGGCGAACGCGGTGAAGTGAGCCCCGGCGGTGAAGAAGTGGAGTTGTTCGATAAGGTTCGAGTGGAGCATCATGACGAAAAACAACGCCCTTTTTTACTTACCACCAGCCAATTAACTTATATATTTAATACAGATCATGCACACACCCAAGCTGACGTACAAATAGACAGTGAACAGGGTATAACCACAGCAACAGGCATGAACGCCTACTTGCAGCAAGGTTTAGTGCAATTGCTGTCCAAAGTAAGAGGACGTTATGACGCCCAATAGAATTGCTACTCTATGCCTTGCCGCGAGCTGCCTAGTATTCACTCATTTGAGCCATGCTTTACCCAGCGATCGTGACCAACCTATCCATATTCAGGCGGATACTGCCGATTTGGACGATAAAAAAGGCACTGCCATTTATCGCGGCGCGGTCGTTGTTACTCAAGGCACGCTTAAAATTACCGGTGATACCGTCACGGTAGTGCAACAAGCCAACGGTGATATTAAGTCCTTTAAGTCTGTGGGCAGACCCGCTTATTACGAACAAATTCCAGATGTGGATAAGGAACTCGTAAAGGCCTACGGCATGACCATCGAATACTTTGCTCAGCAGGATAAAATCGTCATCACTGATCAAGCCAAGGTGGTGCAAACTAACAATACCTTCCGAGGCGAAAAAATCACCTACGACACCATGGCCGAAACAGTCGTGGCTGGCCGCGCGCCTGCCGGCACAGTCAGCAAGGAAGAACCGCGGGTCAACATGGTTATTCAACCCAAAAAGAAAACCTCTGAACCAAACAAAACAACAGAGCCTGCTACACAATGAGCACCCTAACCGCCAGCAATCTCGCCAAGTCCTACAAAGGACGTAAAGTAGTAAAAGACGTTAGCCTCAGCATTGAAAGCGGACAAATCGTGGGTTTGCTCGGCCCAAACGGAGCGGGTAAAACCACCAGCTTTTACATGATTGTCGGTCTTGTCAAAGCAGATCAGGGTGTCATCAAAATTGATGACCAAGACATTAGCTTCATACCCATGCACGGCCGTGCCACCGCCGGCATTGGCTACCTACCGCAAGAAGCTTCTATTTTCCGCAAACTAAGTGTCTCAGACAACATCATGGCCATTCTAGAATTGCGTAAAGACCTCGACCGCAAGCAACGCCAAGAAGCCTTAGAGAATTTACTGCAAGAATTCCACATCACCCACATTCGCCACAACAAAGGCATGAGCCTGTCAGGGGGTGAGCGCCGCCGTGTCGAAATCGCTCGCGCACTGGCCACCAACCCTAAATTCATCCTACTCGATGAGCCCTTTGCTGGCGTTGACCCTATTTCTGTGGGCGACATTAAGCAAATTATCCATCATCTCAAAAGCAAAGGTATCGGCATACTCATCACCGATCATAACGTACGCGAAACACTGGATATCTGCGAAACCGCCTACATAGTTAACGAAGGCAGCATTATCTGCGCGGGTACACCGCAGGATGTGTTAAACAACCAAAAGGTACGCAAAGTCTACCTTGGCGAAGAGTTTAGACTTTAATCAGCACGCGCCACCCATAGTTTTTCTGCCACACGGGGAGTCATAGAACGTGATGAACTTTTTCTTATCGCTAGATAAGCACCTACACCGTCGTCTTTCTTTATTAGTTATTTTGCTACTCACCCTTTTAGTTGGCTGCGGCACAACATCCGGCACTCTCCCAGCCGCACCCTCTGCACAACCAGCAGCTGACATCGGCTTAAAAGCCCTGCCACACGAATGGAGCCGCACCAAACCCGGCTGTGAGGATGCAAACAGCTGCCCGGCTATCAGTGTAAACAGCCTAAAATTCCCCGAAGATGCGCAGTTGAGCAAACAGCTAGACCAGCGCCTGATCATGCTTAATCTTTTTGAGAGTGAGCAAGACACGGCTTTTAACAACCTACTTGAGTACGAACAATTCTTTTGGGAAAACGCAGACATTCTTGACTGGGTCAGCTTTACCGCCAACATTGTGTTTAAAAACGAGCGCTTTACTGTGCTCGAGCTTATGAACGGCATCTATTTCACCGGTGCTGCGCACGGCATGAGCAGCTCTGAATATCTAAACTGGGATAACGACACACAAACACCCATCACTCTGGAAAACATGTTAGTGCCCGATGCCCAAGAGCAGTTTTACGCGCTACTGGCTAAAGCTCACCAACAGTGGCTAGCTACACTGGCAACTACAACAGATCTTGACCTAGACGCGTGGTT
>LFTS01000119.1 GCA_001513435.1 Gammaproteobacteria bacterium DTU040 | reverse complement strand
GAAGTGATTTTAATGCTTAAAGCCAGCTCATTAGCCAGCACCATTACCTTGCTGGAGCTAACCGGCATGGCGCGCACCATTATTGCCCGCACCTATTTGCCAGTAGAAATCTTCTTTGCCGCTGGATTGTTTTATCTGCTGATGACCTTTTTGCTGGTGCAGGGATTTCGTTTATTAGAGCGCTGGCTAAGAGTGGATGCTCTCTACAGCAGCCGTTAGCTGGTCGTTAGATTCGCATGACAACCTCTCCGCTCTCGCTGGCGCAACAGTTTGACAGACTCGATGCCATCTTAAACGCAAGACAGGACGTGTGGCGCGCTCAACCCTTTGTGCAACGTACACTGGCGTGGGAAAAGGGCTTTCCAGAACTTGCGCATTGGCTCAGACGGCGCAGTTTGGCAGAGGCTGAGCGTGATCATTTGCATCCTGAGCAGCTAGCAGCTCCTGCTCCTTTTCAGCAGTGGGTCAACGAGCTAGCTGGCTTAACAGCGCTGGACTCATTGCCGCTTACGAGCGAAAAAACTATCCCCATGCAAATGCTTCAGGGCATACCGGGGCGCAAGTGGCAGCAAATTGAAGCTTTTGCACAATGTCTTAATTTTTCTCAACCGCCACAGCACTGGCTGGACTGGTGTGCTGGAAAAGGATACCTAGGGCGTTATTTGGCTTATCCAGCGACGCAGCTGAGTATCGTTGAGCAGAATGAAACCCTGTGTGCTGAAGCGCAGCGTTTAAATGAGCTGCATAACATTGCGGGCTACTTGCATCCCTGTGATGCATTAAGTGCGGCGGCAAAGCCAGCCTTAGCACAAACAGATAGCTGGGTGGCTTTGCATGCCTGTGGTGATCTGCATACCCATTTGTTGCGCCAGGTGCAGCAGTATAGTGTGCAGCGCATAGCGGTTGTCCCCTGTTGTTACAACCGCATCAGTAACGAGAACTATCAGCCGTTATCCCGTATCGGTCAAGCTGCCCAATTACAGTTAACACGCACCGACTTAGCGTTACCACTGCAAAGCACCGTCACGGCTGGCGCTCGGGATAAGCGCTTACGCGATCAGGCAATGGCTTGGCGTTTGGCCTTTGATGAGTTGCAACGCCAGTGGCGCGGGGTGAATGAATACCTGCCGGTGCACTCAGTAGCAAGTCGCTGGATACAGCAGGATTTTGCGCATTGGTGTGCGCAGGTAGCAC
>LFTS01000240.1:786-1788 GCA_001513435.1 Gammaproteobacteria bacterium DTU040 | reverse complement strand
CCCTGAGAGCAAAACGAACCATGCAGTTTAAATAATTAAGCAAAAACTTAATAGACGTAACGCAATAAACCGCACACAACGAAAAAAGGCCCGCACAGCAGGCCTTAAAAAAAGCAGCCTAACAAAAAGTATCGAGCTGCGTAATCTTTAACTGTGTTAACTAATGTCGCAGGCAGCTTAAAGCTTAACCACATCTTCAGCCTGCAAGCCTTTGTCACGTTCCATGACATAAAACTCAACTCGCTCACCCTCTACCAAAACTCGATGTCCCTCACCGCGTATTGCGCGAAAATGAACAAATATATCCTCGCCTGAGTCGCGGGAAATAAAACCAAAGCCTTTGGCGGTGTTAAACCACTTCACTGTACCCAGCTCACGATCGCCATCTAACTCACCCACCTCATCGTAGCTACCTGCTGCAGATGCTGCTTTTTTTGGTTGACGGTTATAATGCAACATCAAGTGAATAATGGTGGCTGCCAACAGTACAGCTACAGAAAAGGCTGAGGCGTTATAGCCGTCTGTGCCCTCAAACTTGAACATCACAAAAATGGCCTGCAACACCGCAACAGCCATCACCATCACGGAAACTATGTTTTGCAGATTTTGCTTATTACTACATCTCCAGCTCGGCACAACGGGAGCAAACAGCATATTAAGCAGACCGAAGCAAGCCAGCAGCAGCACGTACGCATCACCTGACTGATTGACTACAGAAAGAACGATAGAAAGCGCAAAAACAAGCAAGCCAAGAAAAAAATGCAGTGGTTTTAGCATATGGGAAAATGTACGGGTATTAGAATAATCTTGAGTATTTGAAGACATGAAGCACCTTATTCGAAATCTGTTTAAAAATTATTTCTATAAAAACAAAAACATACTAAATATCGCCACGTAAGTTAGCAGATTTAGTTTCTTTACTGTAGTGAAATTTTAGCTGAATTTCATTGCTGTGTAACATATTACCTATTCACACCTCGAGCACCAACCAAGCACACAACA
>LFTS01000240.1:0-707 GCA_001513435.1 Gammaproteobacteria bacterium DTU040 | reverse complement strand
CAAATTAGAGCATAGCCGTTATCGCCGTAAAGCTATATAATTGCGCGTTTGTGTGCAACAGCGATTAATCGCATTGCACTGACACCCAGACACATTCGAACGATTCGGGAAATAACACTATTATGATGCGCAGCCACTATTGCGGCGACTTGAACGCCGGTCTTGAAGGTCAAAAAGTAACAATTTGCGGATGGGTTCATCGCCGCCGTGACCACGGTGGGGTGATTTTTTTAGACATCCGCGACCGCGAAGGTCTGGCGCAGGTTGTTTTCAATCCAGAGCAAAGCGAGATTTTCGCTAAAGCCGACCGCGTGCGTAGTGAGTATGTACTGCAGATTACCGGCACGGTGAATCTGCGCCCCGATGGCGCAAAAAACCCCAACCTCGCCAGCGGCGAAATCGAAGTGATTGCTGACAGCCTTGAAGTGCTAAGCCAGGCAGAAACACCACCCTTCCCCTTAGATGACTATTGCGATGTCGGTGAAGAAACCCGCTTGCGTTTTCGCTACATCGACCTGCGTCGTCCGGAAATGGCTGAAAAGCTCAAGCTGCGCTCGCGCATTACCGCCAGCATCCGCCGCTATTTGGATGAACACGGCTTCTTAGATGTGGAAACCCCCATCCTGACCCGTGCCACACCCGAAGGTGCGCGTGACTATTTGGTGCCCAGCCGCACCCACGCTGGCAGTTTCTTTGCCCTGCCGCAG
>LFTS01000024.1 GCA_001513435.1 Gammaproteobacteria bacterium DTU040 | reverse complement strand
GCCTATATGGATGCAGATGATTTTAGTATTTCAGACAGGGATTGAGTAAGGCAGCCGTGGCAGAGCGCAAAATAATCCATATCGACGCGGACTGTTTCTATGCTGCGGTGGAGATGCGCGAAGACCCAAGCTTGCAGGGCAAACCTGTGGCGGTGGGCGGTAATGAGCGTCAGCGCGGTGTGGTGGCGACCTGCAACTATGAGGCGCGTAGTTGGGGAGTGCACTCAGCGATGCCCACGGCGCAGGCACTTAAGCTGTGTCCTGACTTAATCGTCATTCGCCCTAAAATGGATATGTATCGCCAAGCTTCTCGTGAGATTCACGCCATTTTGCAGGACTACAGCGACATTATCGAGCCCTTATCCTTAGATGAGGCTTTTCTTGATGTGACTGCTAGTGAGAACTGTCATGGCAGTGCGACCCTGATGGCGCAAGAGATCCGCAGTCGCGTTTGGCAAGAGTTGCGTTTGGTGGTCTCGGCAGGCGTAGCGCCGAATAAGTTTTTAGCCAAAATAGCTTCGGATTGGCGCAAACCCAATGGCTTGCTTGTGATTACGCCAGCCGAGGTGGATGAGTTTGTTTTGCAGTTGCCGGTGACTAAATTGCATGGTGTGGGACGAGTGACTGCACAAAAGCTTGAGCGATTAGGGATCAGTGATTGCGCCACCTTACGCAAGTTTGAGCCGCTGCAGTTAATCAAACACTTTGGCAAGTTTGGCGAGCGTTTATGGCAACTGGCTCATGGCAGGGACGAGCGTCCTGTAGAGGCCAATAGTCGACGCCAAAGTGTGAGTGTTGAGCAGACATTTAACCAAGACCTGCCGGATTTGGCGGCCTGTTTGGCGCAAATACCTATGCTCATGGAGAGTTTAAATAAACGTTTGGCGCGCGTAGGCGAGGAATATCGAATTGACCGTCCCTATGTAAAAATCAAGTTCCATGACTTTACCCAAACCACTTTGGAGCAGGCGGGCGCGTTGGTGAGCCAAGAGCGTTACGCCATGATGCTGTCTGCCGCTTATGCCCGCGGTAACAAACCGGTGCGTTTGCTGGGTTTGGGGATTCGCTTGGAAGACTTGCAAGGGCAGGCGCAACAGCTTGAGCTGCCTTTTGATTGAAGTGCGTTAAAATTATTTGAGCAGCTTTTGTGCTGCTACTGTCAGGCTAACCGTCAGTAATACCAAAGCAAATATTCGCTGCAGGGTCGGACCGCCGAGTTTGTAGGCCAAACGATTGCCGAGTAAAACGCCAATTGCACCACCGCTAAACAGTCCAGCCAATAAGCCAAGGGGGGGGCTTGCTGAGCTTATATAGATCAAAAAGCCTGAGCCAGATACCAGCGCAATCACCGCCATGGATGTGGCTGTTGCCGCCAGCGTGGACAGTGAGCTAAACCACAGCAGGGCAGGAACGATTAAAAAACCACCGCCAACGCCCATTAAGCCAGAGAGTACGCCGACCAATAAGCCAATACCGACCAAAATAGCAGGGCGGTGTTGGCGTTCTGTAGTACCAGG
>LFTS01000113.1:14802-19332 GCA_001513435.1 Gammaproteobacteria bacterium DTU040 | reverse complement strand
GCGCATTACCGCCAGCATCCGCCGCTATTTGGATGAACACGGCTTCTTAGATGTGGAAACCCCCATCCTGACCCGTGCCACACCCGAAGGTGCGCGTGACTATTTGGTGCCCAGCCGCACCCACGCTGGCAGTTTCTTTGCCCTGCCGCAGTCACCGCAGTTGTTTAAGCAGTTGTTGATGGTGTCCGGTTTTGACCGTTACTACCAAATCGCCAAGTGCTTCCGTGATGAAGACTTGCGTGCCGACCGTCAGCCAGAATTTACCCAAATCGATATCGAAACCAGCTTTATGGACGAAGCCGATATTATGGGCATCACCGAAACCATGATCCGCAACCTGTTTAAAGAGGTGCTGGACGTGGAGCTGGGCGAATTCCCACACATGCCTTACGCCGAAGCCATGCGTCGCTTCGGTTCAGATAAGCCTGACCTGCGTATTCCGCTTGAGCTGGTGGACATTGCTGATCAGCTTAAAGACGTTGAATTTAAAGTATTCAGCGGCCCAGCCAACGATCCTAAAGGCCGTGTGGCTGCACTGCGTGTTCCCGGCCAAGGTGCGATGCCTCGCGGACAAATTGACGACTACACCAAATACGTCGGCAACTACGGCGCTAAAGGTTTGGCGTACATTAAAGTTAACGAGCGCGCCAAAGGTGCCGAGGGCTTGCAGTCGCCCATCGTTAAATTTATTCCTGAAGACAACCTCAATACCATCTTGGACCGTGTTGGTGCAGTCGATGGCGATATCGTGTTCTTTGGGGCTGACAAAGCGCAAGTGGTTAGCGATGCGCTAGGCGCGCTGCGTATTCGCTTGGGGCATGACCTTGATCTGCTGACATGCAAGTGGGCACCGATGTGGGTCGTGGACTTCCCCATGTTTGAGGAAAACGATGACGGTTCACTGACCGCCTTGCACCACCCCTTCACCTCACCGCAGTGCAGCGCGGACGAACTCAAAGCCGCGCCGCAAACAGCCCTGTCCCGTGCATATGATATGGTACTCAACGGTACTGAGCTGGGTGGTGGTTCGATTCGTATCCATAACCGCGTTATGCAACAGGTGGTGTTTGATGTGCTGGGTATTAGTGCTGAAGAGCAGAGAGAGAAGTTTGGCTTCTTGCTCGACGCCCTAAAGTACGGTGCGCCACCCCATGGCGGTTTGGCCTTTGGTTTGGACCGTTTAGTGATGCTGATGACCGGCGCCAGCTCAATTCGTGAAGTCATTGCCTTCCCGAAAACCCAGAGTGCTGCTTGCGTTATGACCCAAGCACCGGGCGCAGTAGACCCTAAGGCTTTGCGCGAATTACACATTCGTTTGCGCGAACAAGCAAAAACGGAATAACCCATCTTCACGATAACGTAAGCATAGTGTAGGTCGTGCCTTTAGGCCGACATATCAGGCTCAGAAACGACCTACATTACTTTCATGCGCACCGTGTTACCGACTAGCGCTGTATTACATGATGGCTCGATATCGCGCAAAATTTGCGCTCCAACAAAAAAGCGCTGTATTTATACTGTTTTCACTTACACACATATTCAGGAGTAGCCATGGCGGGACATTCCAAATGGTCCAATATCAAGCACCGCAAAGAGCGTCAGGACGCCAAGCGGGGCAAGATTTTCACCAAACTAATTCGCGAGCTAACCGTAGCTGCCAAAGAAGGCGGCGGCGAAGTACCGGATAATCCACGTCTGCGCCTAGCCGTAGACAAAGCCCTTAGCGCCAACATGAGCCGTGACACCATCGACCGCGCTATTGCACGCGGTGCGGGTAGTAACGAGGGTGATAACGTCGAAGATTTGGTGTACGAAGGCTACGCACCCGGTGGTGTGGCGGTGTATGTCGAGGCTATGACTGACAACCGTAACCGCACAGCCGGTGAAGTACGCCACGCCTTTAGCAAGCATGGTGGCAACCTAGGTACCGATGGTTCAGTCGCCTACCTGTTTGAACGCAAAGGCCAGTTTATATTTGCTCCTGGGGTTGATGAAGAAGCTCTGCTAGACGCCGCTCTTGAAGCCGGTGCTGATGATGTCGAAGTGGGTGATGACGGTTCAGTTGAGGTTTTAACCAGTTTTGAAGACTTTATTTCAGTCAACGAAGCCCTCAAAGCAGCAGGTTTTGTCGCTGAACAAGCTGAAATAGCGATGTTACCAACCACCGAAGCTGAGCTGGATGTTGAGGGTGCGGAAAAAGTCATGCGCCTCATCGATGCACTCGAAGATCTGGACGACGTGCAAAACGTCTACAGTAACGCCATGTTCCCTGATGATATGTAAGCGCGCTATATAAGGCATAGTGATTGCGACTGTTCAGCAAGCGCTGCAGTCGCAATCAATTTTACTCCCGCCTCACACCTCGGTCTTTCACAAAAGCAAATCATCACCAACCTTCCCCAACCCTCCCTTACAATACTGTGTATATAATCAGTGTTTTGTGTTATTTTGCTTCGCCTAACAAATAAATCTTCTACACTAAGCAAACGCATACCCAGGCAACCCACCCATGACATTAATATTAGGCATCGACCCTGGTTCCCGCATCACCGGTTACGGCATTGTTCGTGATAACGGTCGCCGCTGTGAATACATTGCTTCTGGCTGCATCCGCACCGGCACTGGCGAGCTACCCGAGCGCCTAAACGCCGTGTTTATTGGCATTCATGAGATCATCAACAGCTACCACCCAGCTCTGATGAGTATTGAGCAAGTGTTTATGGCGCGCAACGCTGACTCAGCCCTTAAGCTGGGGCAAGCACGTGGCGCAGCCATTGTTGCAGCTACACAAGCCGGTCTTGCGGTCAGTGAATACAGCGCGACACAAATCAAATCCGCTATCGTGGGCAGCGGTCGCGCCGCCAAAGAACAAGTACAGATGATGGTGATGCACCTGTTGCAACTGACACAAAAACCGCAGATTGACGCATCCGATGCCTTAGCTGCCGCACTGTGCCACGCGCATCATCGACAAACACTTATCGCGCATGACTTAAGCAGCGCTAAAAGCCGAGGCGGACGCCTACGCTTAACTGTGCGCTAACCACTTGGAGAACACAGAGTGATTGGTTATTTACGTGGTGTCTTACTGGACAAACAACCGCCCTTTATTACCCTAGACGTTAATGGGGTCGGTTATGAGCTGGAAGTGCCGATGAGCACGTTATTTCAGCTGCCTGAACAAGGCAAAGAGCTTGAGCTACACACACACCTGGTTGTACGTGAAGATGCACAGCTCTTGTTTGGTTTTTACAGCAAACGTGATCGGTTGATGTTTCGTGAGCTGATCCGCTTAAATGGTGTTGGTCCCAAACTAGCCCTAGCTTTAATGTCCGGTATGAGCGCCAATGAGCTGATTGCGTGCGTGCATGCCGAAGACACAGCGCGCCTAATGAAAGTACCGGGCGTGGGTAAGAAAACCGCCGAGCGCCTGCTAGTAGAACTTAAAGGCCGCTTTAAAGATTGGGATAGCGGCGCAACTGCAATCAGCCTACCCGGACAAGGCGCAAACGTTGCCAATTCTTCTAGCGCCGAGCAAGATGCCCTTAGCGCGCTGATTAGCTTAGGCTACAAACCCGCTGAAGCCAGTCGTAGTATTCGGGCCATCTTTGCTGAAGGCCTGAGCAGTGAAGAACTTATCCGCCGCGCTTTGCAATCCAGCACCTAATAACTCAAGTGAATTCCCATGATTGAAGCTGATCGCCTAATAAGTGGTACCGCCAAAGAACGCGAAGAACAGTATGACCGCGCCATTCGCCCCCTATCCCTAACCGAATACATTGGCCAACCAGTGGTGCGCGACCAAATGAGCCTGTTTATCGAAGCGGCTAAACAGCGCGAAGAAGCCTTGGACCACACCTTGATTTTCGGCCCTCCCGGGCTTGGCAAAACCACCCTAGCCAATATTATTGCCAGCGAAATGGGGGTTTCCTTAAAAAGCACCTCAGGCCCCGTGCTTGAGCGTGCCGGCGACTTGGCTGCTCTGCTGACGAATCTCAACAGCGGCGACGTGCTCTTTATTGACGAAATCCACCGCCTGCCGCCCGTCGTAGAAGAAATCCTTTATCCGGCCATGGAAGATTTCCAGCTAGACATCATGATCGGTGAAGGGCCAGCAGCGCGCTCCATTAAACTGGATTTACCCCCCTTCACCTTAGTCGGTGCCACTACCCGCGCGGGTATGCTCACCAACCCACTAAGAGACCGTTTCGGTATTGTGCAGCGCCTCGAATTTTATAGTCACCCGGACCTCACCCAAATTGTTGAGCGTTCAGCCACTATTATGCAAGTGCCTATTGTTCCCGAAGGTGCTTTTGAAATTGCGCGCCGTGCGCGTGGCACGCCACGCATTGCCAACCGCTTGTTAAGACGCGTACGCGATTTTGCCCAGGTGCGCGGCACAGGTGAAATTACCCTACAGATTGCCGACCAAGCTTTGAACATGCTGGACGTGGACCAACACGGCTTTGATCACCAAGACCGCCGATTGTTATTAGCCATGATTGAAAAGTTCGATGGAGGACCTGTCGG
>LFTS01000113.1:0-14708 GCA_001513435.1 Gammaproteobacteria bacterium DTU040 | reverse complement strand
CCCTTTTTAATCCAGCAAGGCTATATAATGCGTACGCCCCGTGGTCGTATGGTAACGCGCCACGCTTACCTACACTTCGGTTTACCTACACCCAAAAACATCTATAACCCAGAGCCACAGGACTTTTGCGATGACTAAGCCCGACTTTTCTCTGCCCGTGCGGGTTTATTACGAAGACACCGATGCCGGTGGTGTGGTGTATTACGTCAACTATTTGAAATTTATGGAGCGCGCCCGCACAGAGCGACTGCGCACACTGGGTTTTAACCAACATGAATTAGCGCAACTTAATACACTTTTTGTAGTCCATAGTGCGCAAGCCAGATATCATGCGCCGGCAAGGCTGGACGACGAATTACAGGTCACGGCCAATGTCAGCCAATTAAAGCGCGCACGGCTTGAATTTACGCAACAAGTCAGCCGCGTAAATGATGATAAATTACTCTGTGAAGGGCAATTTGTCATCGCCTGTATTGCAGCAGACAGCTTTAAACCCAAAGCAATGCCCAGTGCATTGTTTGATATGTTTCAAAATAACGTATAACTCATAAATAGGAGGTCTTGTGGGCGCTAATCAAATTGATTCTATGTCAATGTGGAGCCTAGTCAGCAATGCCAGTTTGCTGGTGCAGATGGTCATGCTGCTCTTAGTGGCCGCCTCTGTTATTTCTTGGGTGATTATTTTTTCTCGTGGACAAATGCTCAGAGCAGCCCGCAACAGCCTAACTCAGTTTGATGAGCGCTTTTGGTCTGGCATTGACCTAGCTAGGCTCTACCGTGAAACCTGCAGCAGGCCTGACGAGCACGGCGGTAGCGAACGTATTTTCCAGGCCGGCTTTAAAGAATTCTCCCGTTTACGCCAGCAACAAAACATGCAACCCGATGCCATCATGGATGCCGTGGCCCGGGCGATGCGCGTAGCCATTTCAAGAGAAGAAGAAAGGCTGGAGCAAAACCTGCCCTTCTTAGCCACCGTGGGTTCAACCAGTCCTTACGTGGGTTTGTTTGGTACTGTGTGGGGCATTATGAACTCGTTCCGAGGTTTGGCGCAGGTGCAACAAGCCACTTTGGCCACCGTCGCACCCGGTATTGCCGAGGCGCTAATCGCCACGGCTATTGGCTTATTTGCCGCAATTCCGGCCGTAGTTGCCTACAACAGATTTTCAGCCCGAGCTGAAATCCTTATTGCCCGCTACTATACGTTTGCCGATGAGTTCCAAGCTATTCTGCATCGCAGCGTCCACACACCAGCGCAATGAGACATCCCATGGCTCGTATCCGCAACCGCAGAAAACCCGTATCCGAAATGAACGTCGTACCCTACATCGACGTCATGCTGGTTCTGCTGGTCATTTTTATGGTCACCGCACCCATGCTCAATCAAGGGGTTAAGGTTGATCTACCCCAGGTCAGCAGCGAAACCCTGCCGCAAGACAATAGCGCCGTCATTTTAACCATATCCATCAAGGCCGATAAAACCTATTTCTGGACGACCGGCACTGAGGTTGATGTCGACACCGTACAAGATAAAGCAGTTAGCTTGACAGACATGATCAAAGCCGCCAGAGCCATTCTTGCTACCAATGCTCAGCAGGGGAAAAAAGTGCAGGTGTATGTACGTGCGGATAAAAAAGTAGATTACGGCAGCGTAATGAGTGCCATGGGCGGCTTGCAACAAGCAGGTGTCACCGACGTAGGCCTGATTACCGAGGCTCCCTAATGCGTACGCCACCCGTCAAAAAAAAGCTATTTTGGCCGATTTTATGGGCTATAGCCTTACACGTCCTGCTGTTTGCTCTACTGTTTGTGAGCTACTCACACACACCGGATCTGCCGCCTAGTCGCCCGATTGTCAAAGCAACTCTGTATCAACTGGAATCACAAAACAAAGCCACAAGCCAATCAGCTCAAAAAATCACGGGCGAGGCCGAAAAAACTGCGGCCAAACAGTTTGATCACGAACAACTAGAACAAAAGAAACGTCAAGAACAAGAAGCCGCTGCCAAGCGCAAAGCCGAGCAAGAACGCCAAGCAGCGGCCAAAAAAGCTGCTGACGACAAAAAGAAAGCCGAGGAACAAAAGCATGCCGCTGAACAAAAAGCAGCCGAGCAACGCAAGCTAGAGCAACAAAAAGCAGAAGCAGCCAAAAAAATCGCTGCCGATAAAGCTAAAGCAGAAAAAGCCGAAGCGCAGCGTAAGAAAGCCGCCGAGGAAAAGAAAAAAGCTGAAGAGGCGGCCAAGCAAAAAGCACTAGCTGAGCAAAAAAAGAAGGAGGCCGAACAGGCAGCCAAGTTAGCGGCAGAAAAAGCACGCGAAGCAGCCCGAAAAGCCAAAGAAGACAAAGAAGCCGCCGCACTGGCTGAGCTTTTAAAACAAGAAACTCAGTACCAGCGCGCTATGGCAGATAAGCAAGCCGAACAAGACATTGCCAACATCAACGATTTGATTATCCAGTTAGTCAGTTCGCACTGGATACGTCCCGCTGGTGCACGCAATGGTATGCAGGTTGAAGTGCGTGTTGACATACTGCCAGATGGAACCATCAAACATGCAGCCGTCTCCAAGAGCAGTGGCAACCCAGCTTTTGATAACTCCGCGCTGGCTGCTATCTTGAGCGTGGGGCGTGTACGTGAAATTCAAAGTTTAGACCGCGCCGTTTATGAGAAAACCTACCGCCAATTGACTATGGCATTTAGACCCGAGGACTTAGGCCTGTGAAGACCATTCTACGCATCGCTTTAGCATCATTTTTTGCGTTTACCAGCTCACTACTCGCAGCTCAACCACTGGTGATTACCAGCGGCTCTGATCGTGCCATGCCGATTGCCGTGGTGCCTTTTGCTTGGAGCGCTGGCACCCTGCCAGAAGATCCAGCCAAAATAGTCAGTGACGACCTCTATAACTCTGGTTTGTTTGCCCCGATTGACCGCAACAACATGATTAGCATGCCCGCTCACGCAGAAGAAATTATTTTCCGCGACTGGCGCGCAGTAGGCGCACAATATCTGGTTATTGGCCACGCCGAGCGCCTTGCCGATGGTCGCATTCAAATCAATTACGGCCTGTACAACGTAGCCGCACAACAACAAGTATTCTCAGCCAACACCACAGGCAGCGAACAACAGCTACGCGATTTAGCGCACCACATTTCTGATCATGTATTTAGCAGCATCACCGGCACTAAAGGCTCATTCTCAACGCGTATTTTATTCGTTAGCACCAGCAAAAACGCCAACGGTGTGAAAAGCTATAACCTGCATCATGCCGATTACGATGGCGCACGCGCTAGAATATTGCTGCAGTCGCCCGAACCCATTCTCTCACCAGCCTACGCACCTGATGGCAAACGCATTGCTTATGTCTCGTTTGAACAGAAACGCCCACGCATTTATGTTCAAGAAATCGCCACCGGTAAGCGCGAGCAGGTCACCAATTTTGAAGGTTTAAATGGCGCGCCTGCTTGGTCGCCCGATGCCAGTAAACTGGCTTTTGTACTATCTAAGGACGGCAACCCAGAAATCTATGTGATGGATATGACCAGTCGCGCTGTGCGCCGCGTCACCAACCACATGGCTATCGATACAGAACCTTTCTGGGGCAAGGATGGACAAACGCTGTACTTCACCTCCGACCGCTCCGGTAAACCACAAATTTACAAAACCAATATCAATGGCGGCAATGCCCAGCGGGTTACTTTTGTGGGCAACTACAACGCCAACCCTAAGCTTTCAGCCGATGAAAAAACCTTAGTGATGATTCACCGCCAAGACGGTTTTACGGTATTTAAAGTAGCCGCCCAAGATCTGCAAAAAAACCGTCTACGTATTTTATCCGGCACCAGTTTAGATGAGTCCCCCACTGTTGCGCCCAATGGAAGCATGGTAATCTATGCCACGCGCCAGCAAGGCAAAGGAGTGCTGATGTTAGCCTCGCTTAATGGCCGAGTACGTCTTGTATTACCAGGCATCGTAGGCGAAGTTCGTGAACCTGCTTGGTCGCCTTTTTTAAACTAAACTCTTAACAGGCATCTTGGAAAACCATGGCGGCCTGAGTACCTTTACAACCTAACAATGTGTGGAGCTTTGAAACATGGACATACTTAAATGCGGTAAATTAACAGCCTTATCCTTAGCCCTTGTGTTGGCTGTAGGTTGTACAGGCAAAAGCGGCAAAACGGACTCTGACATTACCGATCCTAACGCTGGAATTAGCACCGGCACTGCTGGACAGTCCGGCGTAGATAGCGGTTTTGGTAGCGAGTTTGATTCCGCATACGGTGATGAAGCAACTCTGCGCGCTATAACAACATTCTACTTTGCATACGACAGCTCAGAGCTCAGACCTGATGCGTTACGCGCCCTAGACGTGCATGCGCGTGACTTGCAGCGTAGCGGCGTACGTGTCGTGCTCGAAGGCCACACTGATGAGCGCGGTACGCGAGAATACAACATGGCTCTTGGTGAGCGTCGTGCACAGGCTGTACAGCGTTATTTAGTTCTCCAAGGTGTATCTCCTTCGCAGCTAGAAATCGTATCTTACGGTGAAGAGCGCCCTGTAGCAGATGGTCATGACGAAAGCTCGTGGTCACTAAACCGTCGTGTGGAATTACGTAAATAATCAAATGAAAAAGCTATCAACTACTCTGGTATTGGTGCTTGGACTGGGTGCTTCGGCACTCAGTCATGCCAATGAAAGACTAGCGGTTTCTAGCCAAGGTCAGCTGTATATGCAACTTCAGCAATTACAGCAAGAAGTGGCAACGCTACGCGGTATGCTGGAAGAACAACAGCATCAACTGCAACAAATTGAGCAAACCAATCTAGAACGTTACCAAGCCCTAGAACAGCGCACCGCTCCAGTAACGGAACAAACAACCTTCACTGCTGAGCCTGAAAAACTGCCGCAACCAACCAACCAGCGCGCCGAACAACAGCAACCTACTGCTGCTGAAACGGCTGACCCCGCTAAAGAGCAAGAATTTTATGATGCTGCTTTTAGCCTAATTCGCAAGCGTGAATTTGATACTGCGCAACAAGCCTTTTCGGGTTTTTTACGCCGCTACCCCAACGGACAATATGCTGCGAATGCGTATTACTGGCTCGG
This sequence comes from Gammaproteobacteria bacterium DTU040, assembly GCA_001513435.1. Lineage (GTDB taxonomy): Bacteria > Pseudomonadota > Gammaproteobacteria > Pseudomonadales > Pseudomonadaceae > Thiopseudomonas > Thiopseudomonas acetoxidans. The sequence goes on along the minus strand of LFTS01000113.1, from coordinate 9,605 downwards.
CGAAATCCATCTTGTTCAAGAGGACTTCCAAGCTGCGGGTAAAGCCTTTGCTACCGTTATCCAGAACTGGCCCGATCACAGCAAGGTTGCAGACTCCATGTATAAACTTGCCGATGTCGAGCGCCGCATGGGCCAACCTGAACGTGCCAAAGTCATACTGCAGCAGGTCACGGAACAGTATCCACGTAGCTCTGCCGCCAAACTCGCGCAGCAAGATTTACAGCGTTTATAAAACATACAGCTATTCTGTACCAGCAAACTAACTTAAGCAGAATAGCTACCCACCTATCTACTTGATATGCTTGTGTTTTTTATAATTCCTCACTCATATCACACAACATGAATTTACTTTACCGAACATTTAGCACTCAACTTGATTTAAATAGTGCAAATAAAAGCAAACTTTTATTTAAATCGAACAAAAAATGCCGTATTATGCGCCCCTCCAAATATGGGTCGTTAGCTCAGTGGTAGAGCAGTTGGCTTTTAACCAATTGGTCGCAGGTTCGAATCCCGCACGACCCACCACTTTCCTTTAGCAATTTTACGGTGTTTCCTGTAGCTATTTGCTTACTTAGCTTTTACTTGTTAACTTAGCGCCTCTTTTAAAACCACTTACTTTAAAAAGCATCGCTAGGCGTATTGAGGACTGGCAGAGATGACACAAATTGCTGAACGCATTCTAGTTCAAGCACACCTTGCAGCAAAACAAATCAAACCCCTGAGCGCAGAGCAGCAAGCAGATTATATTCAACAAATCGAAGCTGAACTCAAGCGGCAAAACGCTGTACTTGTCGCACACTATTACTGTGACCCTGTGTTACAGAAGCTCGCTGAAGATACCGGCGGCTGCGTTGCTGATTCTTTAGAAATGGCACGCTTTGGTAGTCAACATTCAGCGCAGACTCTAGTGGTCGCTGGTGTACGTTTTATGGGCGAAACCGCGAAAATTCTTAACCCTGAAAAACGCATCTTGATGCCAACGCTTGATGCTACTTGCTCGCTGGATCTAGGCTGCCCCATACAAGAGTTTTCCGCTTTCTGCGACCAACACCCTGAACGTACCGTTGTTGTCTATGCCAACACCTCAGCCGCCGTTAAAGCGCGCGCTGACTGGGTGGTTACATCCAGTTGTGCGCTAGAAATTGTAGAAAGTTTGATGGATAACGGCGAAACAATTCTATGGGCACCGGACAAACACCTAGGCAAGTACATTCAGCGCGAAACCGGCGCTGATATGCTGCTGTGGGACGGCGCCTGTATCGTGCATGAAGAATTCAAGACCAAGCAGCTTGAGGATATGAAAGTCCTATACCCCAATGCTGCTGTTTTGGTTCACCCTGAATCGCCTGAACAGGTAATTGAACTGGCGGATGTGGTCGGTTCAACCAGCCAACTGATTAAAGCCTCACAAGAAATGGAGCAGCAAGAGTTTATTGTTGCTACAGACAAGGGCATCTTTTATAAGATGCAGCAACTGAGCCCGAACAAACGCTTTATTGAAGCGCCTACCGCGGGTGAAGGTGCCAGCTGCCGTAGTTGCGCCAGCTGCCCATGGATGGCAATGAACACTCTGGAAGCCATGCTGCATAGCTTACAAACCAGCAGCAATGAAATCACGGTTGACCCGGCACTTATCCCCAAAGCTGTACGTCCATTACAGCGTATGCTGGACTTTACCGCCGCCGCTAAGCTCGCCGTTGCCGGTAACGCCTAATTGACATCCTACCCGGCCTGAAGACCGGAGATTCCTACGGCGCTCAGGCGCGGCATTGCCCCCTTTTTTGGTGGTTGTCCATGTAGGTCACGCCTTTAGGCTGACATGTCGCCCTAAAGGGGCGACCTTCAGGAGAGGCAAGCTCGGCAAAGGTCTCATCGCGCATAAGATGCGCTCCCACAATCCCATAACCCACAGCCCCACAGTAAAGCAAAGCGGTTAGCACGCAGTCGGTGGCTTGGCACAGCCCTTGTAAGAGCGCAACGGCAAGTGCGATTTTAGCCGCTAAAATTCTTTTTCTCATGTGATAACCTCTGAAGTGGCTTCAGGGTGGTCATCAATTAGCGTGCCACTGAATAATGGCTAATCGGTAGCTGACCTTGGCGACACCGTTAAAACGCCCGGCCTTATTTTTGTTAAATGTCGGTGTATGTACTGCTAGTAGTTGTTACTTATCCTCACTCCAAGGGTTAATAACTTTCAAACCTGCCGCTTCAAACGGGCTCGTATCTCTTGTTGCAACCATAAAGCCGCCGTCATGCGCTGTCGCTGCTATTACCGCATCTGCCGCTGCAATGCCGCTACCCGCCTTTTTTGCTGTTGCAAGTACATCCGCATAAGCCCTTGTGCAAGACATATCAAAAGGCAATACACGCCCCGCAAACAACGGCAACAGCTTCTCTTCAATGCTTTCACTAAGCAGTTTTTTACGCTTGCCGTTAGGCATCAGGGCAACGCCTGCGCGAATCTCCGCAACTGTCATTGCAGATAGATATAGCGTCTCAAGTGGCTGCTCGTTCAGCCAGGCTAAAACACGCTCATCAGGCTTTGCCCGGAACTGTTCAGATAGAACATTTGTATCAAGCAAAATCATTAAAAATTCGCCGCCCGTGCAGGTGAGTGGTCGCGCTCAAAACCCGCTGCTTCTTCATCAGTTAGCTTTACTTCACGCCCAATTTCACCCAACAGATTACCCAGCTTGACGCGCCCTTCAGGTTTTACTGCCTGCTCAAAAATGGCCAGCATTTCCGCCTGAAGTGATCTACCGTGCTGTGCTGCCCGGACTCGAATCGCTCTGTGCACTTCCTCGGGAACGTCCCGAACTGTTACTGCTCGCACCCCCATAATCAAACCCTCCTAACGTAGTCTGTGCTTTCAATTGTACAAAACGCTTTCAAAGATCGCAAGCACCTTTATTCTTTTGCCAGGCGGTAGCCTGGTAGCTTCGCAGAGCAGGATTCACGTTGAGCGCCGAAGGTGCGAATAAGTGCAGTGGAGAGGACACCATGCTTGCATGGTGGGCCTACTTCACACATCCTGCCCTGATCTCAGCCGTTGTTCTAAATTCGTGCAAAAACAGCCGCCATTTTTAATCTCACTTTTTGGTTACCTCGGTGCTGAGTCACAACCGAACACAACAAAGCAAAGGTAAAGCAACGCTGACAACGGACAAAGATCGGCAAAACAACGGTCAATGCTAAAAACTGTATTCAAGACATCTAGCCCTGGCGGGCTGTTTAAACGCCAAGGAAAAAACTGCCTGCCCCTCAAGTGTCAATATCAATTATTCAGCTCTGGGCATCATAATCTACCTTGCTACCGCCACCATTTCATCTTGGATTCCGTCAATTCTTTCCAGCAATCTCAGAATAGTGTCACGGCTAAAATTGGCTGTACGCTCGTCATCTGTTAGCCACCACTTCAACAATCCACCCAACCGCCCTAGGTCACCGCTTATCCTTGCCAGCTCACCTACTCGCTCATAATCAACTATGCTTTTTGCTTCATAACCCTGTCTGGACTTCTCCCAGTTCATTTCTAACGAATCCCAAGAAATCATCCATATCTTTATTTTCTGTCATTTCACTCGCCCCTATAAAAATAAGTACTGAACGAACCACAACTCCATGTATCTATTAAGCGGTCCATTCATCAATCATATCCGCCCAGTCCTGCAACATAGATGTACGCTGATCACGATACTCGGCTTTGTTATAAATTGCCCTTACGCCTTTTTGCTCATGTGCCAGGCATTTCTCTATCCAATCGGTGTTGTAACCGGCTTCATGGAGCAAGGTACTGGCTGTTCGCCTCAGGTCGCGCGGCCCAAATTTAGCAAGCGGCTGCCCTTCTTTCTGAGCCAGCTTGTAAGTCATCGTCATCACCCGGTTCAGCGTGGCACTGCTCATGGGGACGCCAGAATCGTAGCGTGACGGCAGAACATAATCCGTTCCGATACCATGCTGAAAGACCACCCAAAAATCAGGCAATAAAACCAATAAAAACAGTCAGTTAAGTAATTTCGATACCATGAACACACAGGTTCAAGCAGCATGGTATCGGCTATCACTCATGGCATCATGCCTCGATAATACCACCTTGGATACCACGCTCAAGCGGTGCTTCCCGCTGCATCAGTTGCCAAATACTGCCAGACATAAAAACAAAAAGCCCATGAAAACATGGGCTTATATGTTATTTAATGCCAGTCGCTACCAGCCAATGCCTAACGTGGAATCACTCCCACTCAATAGTCGCCGGCGGTTTGCTGGATACATCGTAGACGACGCGCGAGACGCCTTCAATTTCTTTGATGATGCGCGAAGAAACCTTCTCTAACAACTCATAAGGTAAATGCGCCCAACGTGCTGTCATAAAATCAATGGTTTCCACCGCGCGCAAAGACACCACCCACGCATAACGGCGCTGATCGTTGACCATGCCCACGGATTTGACTGGAATAAATACCGCAAATGCCTGGCTGGTTTTTTCATACCAACCGGCAGCGCGCAACTCTTCAATAAAGATATGATCTGCTTGGCGCAGTAAATCGGCGTATTCTTTTTTGATTTCACCCAAAATACGCACACCCAAACCAGGACCAGGGAACGGATGACGGTAGACCATGTCATGCGGCAAGCCCAGCTCCACACCCAGCCTGCGCACTTCGTCTTTAAACAGCTCACGCAGCGGTTCTACTAGCTCAAACTTCATGTCCTTTGGCAGTCCACCCACATTGTGGTGCGACTTAATGGTATGTGCTTTGCCGTGCTTCATCGCCACAGACTCAATCACGTCTGGATAAATCGTACCCTGAGCTAGGAAATCGATGCCTTCCAACTTGGCGGCTTCCTCATCAAACAGCTCAATAAAAGTGCGGCCAATGATTTTGCGCTTTTCTTCTGGGTCGCTAACACCTTTAAGCAAATCTAAATAGCGCTGCTCAGCATCCACGCGAATCACTTTAACGCCCATATTTTCAGCGAACATCTGCATCACCTGATCGCCTTCGTGCAAACGCAGCAGACCATGGTCAACAAACACGCACGTGAGCTGGTCGCCAATCGCGCGGTGCAACAATGCCGCAACCACTGAGGAGTCCACCCCACCAGACAAGCCTAACAACACTTTTCGCTCGCCCACTTGCGCGCGTACTTTAGCGATTGCATCGGCAACAATATTAGCCGGTGTCCACAGCGCCTCACAGCCGCAGTCCTGTAACACAAACTGCTCTACTAATGCCGGCGTGGTTTCGTCATAGGCAGCTTGAATTTTAATTTTCTGCGCCAGTTGGCTCACGTCATAACCAATGCTCAACACCGGCACTTGCAAGTCAAACAAGCAAGCTGGCGGTTGCGGATTGGCGGTTAACGGTTCAGTAGTAGGATCGTCCGATAAAATCACCCCACATGGCTTGAACGCCTTAATGCTGGCATCGTCCACATCAAAAGGATGAATCTCACAGTACACACCCGTGCCGCGCACCTTGCGGGCAATGAGTTGGGTGTACTCAGAACCAAAATCCAAAACCATAATGCGCTGTGCGTGAATATCTTGTCCGGCCATGCTGTTACTCTCAAAATTCTCTATACATTCGGTGAAAACAACAAACCGCCAATTCGGCGGTTTGTTGTGCGGTTTAACTAACGCGGTAGTTTGGCGCTTCCTTGGTAATCTGCACGTCATGTACGTGCGACTCCGCCATCCCTGCGCCCGTAATACGGGCAAACTCAGGTTTACTGCGCATTTCTTCAATCGTCGCGCAGCCGGTGTAGCCCATGGCAGCACGCAACCCACCCATCAACTGGTGGACAATCGCTGACATAGAACCCTTATAGGGCACACGACCTTCAATACCTTCTGGCACCAACTTTTCTGCCCCACCGGTTGAGTCTTGGAAATAGCGGTCAGACGAACCTTGCGCCTGCGCCATTGCACCCAAAGAACCCATACCACGATACGACTTGTAAGAGCGGCCTTGGAACAGCTCAATTTCACCGGGCGACTCTTCAGTACCGGCAAACATCGAGCCCATCATTACGGTGTCTGCACCCGCCACAATGGCTTTAGCCAAGTCACCGGAGAAACGAATACCGCCATCGGCAATCATCGGCACGCCTGTATCTTTTAGCGCTTCTGACACATTAGCAATCGCTGTAATTTGCGGCACACCCACACCCGCAACAATACGCGTGGTACAAATAGAGCCTGGGCCAATACCAACTTTTACCGCATCAGCACCTGCTTTGACTAAATCCAAAGCCGCTTCTGCCGTAGCGATGTTGCCACCAATAACCTGTACGTCTGGGAAGTTGTCCTTTACCCAACGCACACGCTCTAGCACACCTTTAGAATGACCGTGAGCCGTATCTACCACCACCACGTCTACACCGACAGCAGCCAAGGCGCGAATGCGCTCTTCGGTGTCTGCACCCGTACCCACAGCCGCACCAACGCGCAAGCGACCTTGCTTGTCCTTGGAGGCTAAGGGATAGCTTCTGGCTTTTTCAATGTCGCGGAAAGTTACCATGCCGCGCAACTGAAACTGCGCATTGACCACCAGCATTTTCTCGATGCGGTGCTCATACAGTTTGGCTTTGATTTCTTCCAAACCAGTACCTTCTTGCACGGTCACTAGTTTGTCTTTAGGCGTCATAATCGCCGCTACGGTATCGCACGTATTTGGGGTAACACGCAGGTCACGCCCCGTAACAATACCCACCAACTGCCCGTCATCAACCACTGGGAAACCAGAAAAACCAAGCTCTTCTGTTTGCTTGAGCAGGTCAAGGATTTTCATATCGGAGCTAACGGTAACTGGATCATGAACAATAGCTGTTTCGTAGCGCTTAACTTTGCGTACTTCAGCCGCTTGTTGCTCAATGGTCATATTCTTGTGAATGATACCGATGCCGCCTTCTTGCGCCATGGCAATGGCCAAACGAGCCTCAGTCACTGTATCCATAGCTGCCGATAGCAGCGGTATATTAATCTCGATCTCACGCGTCAGCCGTGTTTTTAACACAACATCCTTGGGCAAAACTTCGGAGTAACCGGGAATAAGTAAAACATCATCGAAAGTCAAAGCTTTTTGACTAATACGCAGCATAATCTGTGCTCCCAAACGGGATAAATTGAAGCGCAAAATTATAGCCTGATCCGCGCTTATTCTCAACGGGGGAAATTTGTGAATTTATGAATGCGCTATAAATGCACCGGGCGAAAACCTAGGTGCTTCTTCAGCTTTACCTTAGCATTTTATCGCGCCAACCTAACTTCAACCGCCCACACGCAAATGGCGCGCGCGCATGCCGCCAGCAAACAAAGTTAACGCAAACACTGCAATGCCCGCGCCAACCAACACAGTCACCCAGCCAGCACGCTGCTGCCAGTCCCAAGCCAGCCAATCTTCGATAGGCACATTAAGCCAAAAAACCACCGCCAGCATCAGCGCACAGGCCAGCAACAACCTTAGCGCAAACACACCCCAACCCGCCGCTGCTCGGTAAACACCCGCCTTGCGCAGCCCCCACAGCAACAAACTGGCATTAAGCATGCCCGACAAAGAGGTCGCCAGCGCCAGCCCCACATGCTGCAGCGGCCAAATTAAAATCAGGTTCATCACCATGTTTGCCACCATGCAAATCACTGCAATACGCACAGGTGTTCTCATATCCTGACGCGAGAAAAAGCCCGGCGCCAACACCTTAATCAACATGAACGTCAGTACGCCCAACGAATACGCCCGCAGCGCACCAGCCGACTGCTGCACATCCTGAGCGGTCATTTCGCCATAATAAAACAGCGTCGCAATCAAAGGCTCGGCCAACACACCCAAGGCCAAAGCAGCGGGCACGCCGACCAAAAGCACCATGCGCAACGCCCAATCCATAGTACCGGAGAAAGCTTTAGGGTCTTGCGCGGCATGCTGGCGTGACAGCGCGGGCAAAATCACCGTACCCACCGCAATACCAAATGCACCCAATGGCAGCTCAGACAAACGGTCAGCGTAATACAGCCAAGACACACTGCCTGTCACCAAAAATGACGCCAGCACAGTATCTAACAGCAGGTTAATCTGACTCACGCCCACGCCAAACAAGGCAGGCAACATCAGCAGCATAATCCGTCGCACACCTTCATCATTACGCTTGAGTTTGGGCGCAGGCAATAAACGGATTTGCCATAAAAAAGGCAGCTGAAAAAACAGCTGCGCCACACCCGCGATAAACACACCCCAAGCCAAGGCCATAATCGGCTGCTCAAACCAAGGTGACAACAATACTGTTGCGCTTATCATAGACACATTGAGTAGCACAGGGGTAAACGCCGGCACCGCAAAGCGTCCATAGCTATTTAAAATACCGCCACAAAAAGCGGTTAACGACACCAGCATCAAATAAGGGAATGTGATGCGCAGCAACTCGCCTGCAAGCTGTAGCTTTGCAGGCTCGTTATGGAATCCCGGCGCAAACAGCATTATTAGATAAGGTGAAAGCACCACACCTAAAGCGGTAATACCCGTTAAAACCAAACCCAGATAACCTGCAGTGCGGTCTACCAGCTGTTTTACATCGGCCAAAGTGCGTTTTTGTCTATATTCTGATAACACGGGCACAAAGGCTTGCGCAAAAGCGCCTTCGGCAAATAAGCGTCGCAAAAAATTAGGGATTTTAAAGGCGATAAAAAAAGCATCGGCCGCAGGGCTGGAGCCAAAGTAGCCAGCAATCACCACATCACGCACCATGCCCAGCACGCGCGAGAGCATCGTCATCACGCTAACTACCGCGCTGGAGCGCAATAAGCTACTTTTCTTCTCAGCCTTGGATTCCTGCATAACCGCCTCATCGTTAAATCAGTGCGCATTGTAGACGCACAACAGTATCAGCGTGAAGGGCTAAGTGGGCTGTAACCGCACCACAGAATGCAGTTTGTTTACATATCTCGCTTGACAAAGCCAAGACAAGTCGGCATCATCTGCGACCTAATTTTTGTTTATCTACTTGTAGAAGTATTCGAGGAGTTCGACTGTGGCCAACACACCTTCTGCCAAAAAACGCGCCAAACAGGCTGAGAAGCGTAACAGCCACAATGCCAGTCTGCGTTCAATGGTACGTACCCATATCAAAAACGTAGTCAAGGCTATTGACAGCAAAGACTTAGCAAAAGCACAAGCGGCTTATGCTAAAGCAGTACCTGTCATTGACCGTATGGCCGACAAAGGCATTTTACACAAAAACAAAGCTGCTCGTCATAAGAGCCGCCTGAATCAACACCTAAAAGAGTTGAGTCAAGCTGCCGCTTAATCGCACAAGCACAATAAAAAACCGGTCTTAGCGCCGGTTTTTTATTGCCTATCTGTTGCCTATCTGTTGTTAAATCCGAGTATTGTCGGGCGCTTTCCTCTGCTGAAGCCCTGTTTCTGGATGATGCTGGCTTTAAAACCAATTCAAGTGTTGCCGGGAAATCCCAATCGCGCAAAAGTTGCGCTCCCACAGAGACGGTGCCTGCATCAAAACCTGTGGGAGCACTGCTTCTGGGCGATGTGGAATGCACCCCATTTATTGGACTGCGTTTACACAATTGTTTTCATACTTGAGTCTGTATT
>LFTS01000199.1 GCA_001513435.1 Gammaproteobacteria bacterium DTU040 | reverse complement strand
ACCAAACATTCTTACGCCAGCACAAGCAAAGCGGCAAAAAAAATGGCATTATAAGCAGCTAATTTTATCGCTCTTAATTTCATTCTTCGGGGCAACTCATGCAATACAGCAAATCCAACAAACTTGCCAACGTCTGCTACGACATCCGCGGCCCAGTCATGAAACATGCCAAACGCCTTGAAGACGAAGGCCAACGCATCTTAAAACTAAACATTGGCAACCCGGCGCCTTTTGGCTTTGAAGCACCCGAAGAAATCCTTCAGGACGTCATCCGCAACCTGCCCACAGCCCAAGGCTACAGCGACTCAAAAGGTTTATTTAGCGCACGCAAAGCAGTGATGCAGTATTACCAAAAAATGCAGGTTGAAGGCGTCAACATCGAAGATATCTACCTAGGTAACGGTGTCTCCGAACTCATCGTTATGGCTATGCAAGCCATGCTCAACAACGGTGACGAAGTACTCATTCCTGCACCCGACTACCCGCTCTGGACCGCTGCCACCACTTTATCCGGCGGCAAGCCCGTGCATTATCTGTGTGATGAGCAAGCCGGCTGGTTTCCCGATCTGGATGACATTCGTAGCAAAATCACCAGCAATACCAAAGCCATTTTAATCATCAACCCCAACAACCCAACCGGGGCGGTGTACTCAAAAGAACTGCTGCAGGAAATTGTCGAACTCGCCCGCCAACACAACTTAATTGTCTTAACGGACGAGATTTACGACAAGATCCTCTATGACGATGCCAAACACTTCTGCATCGCCTCGCTAGCCAATGATATTT
>LFTS01000277.1 GCA_001513435.1 Gammaproteobacteria bacterium DTU040 | reverse complement strand
CCAAAGACAACCAGGTCACCGCCGGACAGTGGTGGTCAAATTCTGGCAATCCTCCAAGCGGGACTATTGAAATATCCGTGGAACAAGAGCTCGCCGAACGTCTTGACTTGCAGCTTGGTGATAGGGTTACTTTTAATTTAGGCGGACAAATCATTGAAAGTCAGGTTAGCAATTTTCGCTCCGTAGACTGGGGCAGCCTGCAGCCGAATTTTTTTGTGATTTTTGCACCTGAACAGCTTGGTAATGTGCCCTACACATGGATTACCAGCTTTTATTTAGCACCCGAACAAGAAACACAGTTGCGCCAATTAAACCAGAACTTCCCAGCGGTAAGTTTATTGCGGATTGAAGCGTTGCTTAGCCAACTACGAGCTATTTTGGCTCAGGTCACTTTGGCAGTAGAGTTTATATTGCTCTTTGTACTGGCTGCCGGCATCACTGTATTGCTTGCCGGCGTGCAGAGCACACTCGCCAGCCGCATTCATCAAGGTGCATTATTGCGCGCACTGGGAACACCCAAAAAGCTACTACTGAAAGTGAATATGTACGAATTTTCCACTTTGGGATTGGTCAGCGGCGTGCTGGCATGGTTGGGTTGCGAGCTAACCAGCTGGCTGCTGTATCAGTTCGTTTTCAAGCTCAGCTGGCAACCCCACCCTTGGTTAATACTGCTGCCACTGCTTGGCGCACTGCTGATTAATATGGCGGGTTTTTTGGGGACACGTAAAGCTCTGAACAGCAGTCCTTTACGCATACTCAAAGACTAAGCACTGGCCAATGCTTGACTGAGCTGCATTCGCTGCTCAGCTTGGCTGACATTTAACGCATCCGTGCTCTTGCTTGTGCATTTGATTATCGCCGGAATGCTCATTTCAGCGTACTTGGCATAACGCCCTTTTTGCGTTCCGTAGTGCAAGATATTGGCGGCAATAACTACGTCTACATAATCAGGCTCTGCCTTGCCTGTTTCACGCAACACCGCCTCATGCCAGCGCGCCATCTGCACGAGCTCACCCGTCATGCCCCAATGTTTTAACAACATTGCACCCACATAAGGATGCAAAACCAACTCAAACTGCAAACGCTCTAGCTTCGAAAGTTCCACTCGCTGCAACAAGAAATCACGCAAAGGCAGTTTGCCAATATCGTGTAACAACCCACCCAAAGAAGCCAACTCTGCATCAAGACCTGCATGCTGTGCTGCCAAGCTGTGGCACAGCGCACTGATATGTAAGCCGCTGGCAACGAACCCCTGCAAACGTGCGGTATCTTTACTGCCACGCATGGTTTGTAAAATAGCTAGCTGAGTCACCAGCGAGCGTACCTGATTGAAACCCAGACTCATTATTGCTTGTTTTAGCGCCGTGACTGGGCTGCCGCGCCGCAAAGCAGAGCTATTAGCCACCTTGATGAGACGCGCTGCTATCGCTGCATCCTTAGCTACCTCCCGTTCCAATACAGCGACTGAGCAGTCTGGATCGGCGGCCAACTCTCGCACCCGTATCGCCACTTCTGGCAAAGAGGGTAAAATCAAACGGTTGCTTAAAATATCTGTCTGAATCGTTTTTAACAGGTTTTGTGCACGCTCTTTCACCAGCCACCTTCCTTAACCGCTTAGCCAATCGTATTGCACTGTTTAAAAACTCGACACATATGTTTTCAAGCCCCATACTTAATTCCATATTTTAAGTGCGCGCTAATGATATACTTTTATAGATTTTATAGCCATGAATCGACTATTGACAAACAACAGCTGTTTGCCGAAAGTCATTAGTGCAGACCTAGCAGCCATCAGCAATATCAGGAGTAGACATGCAGCTAAAACAATTATTAGTGGTTATTGATCCTACCGCTAAAAACTCACAACCTTCGCTCGAGCGTGCCGCTTGGCTGGCTTCTCAGACAAAAGCCGCTGTTGAGCTACTCATTTGCGATCATAACCAAGCCTTAGAAGATGGCTTTTTTAGCGATAAAGATACCCAGAAAAGAGCGCGTACAGCTTTACTGACCGAACGTCTTGATTGGCTGGAATCGCTCGCCGCCCCACTACGCGAGCAAGGCATTGAAGTAACCACCAAAGCTCGTTGGGGCAAGCCGTTGTACGCAGAAATTCTTAAGCATGTAGAAGAACTTAAACCGGATCTGTTACTGCGCAATGCAACTACGCACGGTACGCTGCATCGCCTATTATTTAACAACACCAGCTGGCAATTAATCCGTTTCTGCCCTGTCCCACTATGGCTCGTTCGTAGCGGCGAGTGGAACCCTAAGAATATTGCTACAGCACTTGATCCCGTTCATTCAGCAGACAAACCTGCATCACTGGATCACAACTTAATTAAAGTAGCCAAACTACTGGGCGAGGAGCTCAGCATGCAGACGTATTTTGTGCACAGCTACAACCCCCTGCCAAGATCCTTGGTTTTTGAAGCTGAGCTAGTGGTTTCTTACGACTCTTATTTGGAAAATACCGAACAACGCCATAAGCAAGCTTTTAACGATTTACTTGGTCAGTATGACATTAGTAATGAGCAGCAGTTTTTACTCAGAGGGGTTACTGAAGAAGCAGTACCTCAGTTTATTAAAAACAAAAATGTCAATTTGCTGGTTATGGGTGCTATCTCACGCGGTAATATTGAGAACGCACTAATCGGTAATACGGCAGAGCGCGTTTTAGAAAACTCAGATTGTGACTTGCTCATCATTAAGCCCGAAGGCAAATAACGTATTACGCGTAAAAAAAAGCCGCACCCAGTGCGGCTTTTTTAATACAAACCTTAGAACAACCAAATCTTTGGATTTGCAATTGGCTGATTCTGCTCTAAAGCTTTCATGCCTTTGACGCAGCGAACAATGAGCCAAACGTAATACCCTAACAGCAATAAAAAACCTATAACTACAACCATCAGTAAAGCAGAAATAAACACATACAGTAAACCAATCCAGAATGTTCTAATTTGATACTGATAGTGGCTCTGCATCCACTCAGGCGCATCGTTTTTATTAATGTAGGCCATAATTACGCCAACCAGCGAAGTAATGCCAACGACAACTCCCACAAGATAGAGAATGTAGATTAGTTTGACATTTTTAGAGTCGTTACTGGCAGGCTGTTGTACAGGTACATCTGTCATAGTGCTTTCCATTCCTTTAATAGCGCTGTTTTAACGTGCACCACACAATAGCTGCCCCAAAGCCAGTACAGCTCGGCCTGCTGCGTATCCATGCGTGGTTCCATTATTAAGTGTGCGCCTACGCCTTTACTCTAAGCTAAAACGCATGCTTAAAGGCTGTTTGACAGCACAAATAGATTATAGCGTACTTTTAACAAAAAAACCGTTAAACGCTGTTTACGACAATAGATACACTTCGCCAG
>LFTS01000033.1 GCA_001513435.1 Gammaproteobacteria bacterium DTU040 | reverse complement strand
CGCATCAGAAATAAAGCCTTCAGCCCGTAACGCTGCGATAACGCCGCGAAGTAAGTAGCTGTTAGCAAAACCCACTGTGTACTGTCTGGCGTTTGGTTCTGTAAGAATGAGCATTTCCACTACCAAATGGATGAGGCATATTATCTACATTCCTTGATTTTTATATCTACAATAAAGCCTGCTAAGGTGTTGATTTTGCTGTATGTTGACGAATATTGAAGCAAGCATTATTTACAAACCCCACAAGCAAACAAGTACAAGCTCAATCCCCATCCTTATACATCAACGCCGTGATCTGCTCCGAGATCAACCCCATTAAAAATATCATCACGCTGCCGGTGTAGAGTAAGGCGCTCATGTTGGTGAAGCGGCCAATACTGGTGAAAGTATAGCCGTACCAGAGTGTGGCCATGCCAAATAATAACGCTGCAATGGGGGCGAATAATTTGAGTGGTGAGTACAGGGTGCCGATTTTGAAGATGATGAGTAGAAAACGCATACCGTCATGCAGTAAGCGAATATGGCTTTGCCCGATGCGTTGCGCTGCGTGGATGGGTTCGTAGGCAACCGAGTAGCCGGCACGGAAAAACGCCATGGTGCTGGTGGTTGGATAGGAGAAACCATTCGGCAGTAAGTACAAAAACTCACGAAATTTACTAGCGCGTACTGCACGAAAGCCTGAAGTTAAGTCTTCGATTGTGTGGCCGGTCATATAGGTGGCTAAGCGATTGTAAAACTTATTAGCAATGCCACGGCCCACGCTGGCTTGTGAGCCTTTTTGTCGCGCGCCAACGACCATATCGTGGCCTTCGTCTAAGCGTGCGAGTAAGCGCGGAATGTCGGCTGGATCATGCTGGCCATCGGCATCCATAAAGACAATGATTTCGCCGGTAGCCGCACGTGCGCCAGTTTTAATCGCCGCACCGTTACCTTTCGAATACGGATGCGACACCACTCGCGCCCCAGCCGCTGTGGCCACTTCTAAAGTGTTATCGGTGGAGCCGTCGTTGACGACAATCACTTCTGCATCAGGCAGAAGGGCAATAATGCCAGCGACTGTAGCGCCAATCGCAGCGGATTCGTTTTTGGCAGGGAGGATGATGGAGAGCGTGCTTTTATTTGAACTCATGGATGTGTCCTTATTGTTAAGGTCAACAGAAGGGTACTAATAGTTATGGTAATAAGTGGCTTCAAAACCCATCGATTTCCGCCCAGCCCACTTGATTTAAATCGCTATCCAGTAAAATCACATAGTCGCGAGTTTTACTGCTGGTTAGAGGCAAATAATACAGTTGGTCTAGGGGAAGTTTCGTTTTTTGTATGGCTACTTGCAGTCGGGCAGCCTCTTGCGGACGGCGTTGTAATAAATCCATAACTGGCTGCATACGCTGGGCCATTGCTGATTGTGCTTTTTTCCATGGGAGCCACCAGCTTGGGCGCATGGCTGGGCTGATTCCGGCCATACCTAGCTCAAGGGCCTCAAAGGTTTCATTCGCATCTTTAGGCGCACGAGTGTGTACCGGCATCACGCCCCACCAAGGCAGGCTGCGCATTCCTTGGGGAGCTTGGGATAAGTCTTGTATTTGTACTTCATTGGCTGTAGCCACCATTAGGCGATCAACTTCAAACGCCAGTACTGCAGGGCGTGCTATCCATACAGCATGCAGACCATATAGCAAGGCGATTATTTGTACAGTGCCAATCAAGCTCCAGTCTATCCACAGGGCTTGACGTGATTTTCTGGGGCTGGCCAAGACCAGTGTGAGCAGAGGGCCACACACCACATCAACTGCCAGCAGAAGCACAAACACCTGGCTCGCACCCAGCATGTGCTGAAACGGTGGGGGATATAGCAGTCCAAACACTGTAGCTGCTGATAAACAGCCCACCAGTACAGACAGTAGCAAGTGCCGCCGAGCGTAACGACTAGCAAAAATAAAACGATTCATAGCGTTGTTTGCAGTGGAGGCTGCGCAGCTAAAGTTTGTAAGTGTTGCCACTCCCTTTGCATGCGCTCACGCAACCAAGGGTTGCGCGGCCAATGGGGGGGATGGTCCTGTAAAATGTTTGTTATCTCTGAAGCCAGGCCGGCGCTGTCGAGTACATAAGCAATAATTTGTAAGTTTTGTATGCTAGGCATTGCTTCTAGGGCAGCCAGCAAATGTTCGATGGTAGGCTCTAGCTGTTTGCTTTCAATGAATAGATTAGCCATGAAAATATGTAGGTTTGAACGCTCTTGTGCAACAACACTGATGCGTGAATTCTCTAGTGCAGCTTGTGCAAGCTGTAGCAGGTGCTCCTGCTGAATAAACCCGCCACATCTTTCATTCTTGTGCAGGCTGTTTAGTTTGTCTAAAGTTTGCACGACTGAAAAACGTTGTAAGGCTTCCGGCAAAGTGCGCAGGGTTTGCTGAAAGCGTGCCTGCAGCTCTGCTTGTTCGTGATTTAAAACACAAGCCAATTGCAGGCCCTGTAACTCCAGCGTACCCGAAAGTGGCCGTAGTTGCGCAGTGCTATCCAACACACGCAAGGCGTTGGGTATGCTGTTGTGATCAACCAGCTGACCGGCAAAAAATTGTGCTGCCCGAATGGAGCGTGGATGCTGCTCATACCACATTTGCGCTGCAACTGGCACTTGGCCAAACAACGAGGCGGTTTGCCACAGCACTCCACCCAACATCAAGGCATAGGCTGTAAACCCTAGGCGTAGGATGCGCCAGGCTGGTACAGACTGCGTTTGGCTGCGCCGTTCAGCCCACTGCCAGGCCGAGACTACCAAAGCATATAGAGGCACAGCGAGTGCCAGGTAGTTACGGTGTTCAAAATAGAGTTCTAGTGGCACTACGCTAGACTCTATTGCATGGGCCACGATAAACCATAACAACG
>LFTS01000028.1 GCA_001513435.1 Gammaproteobacteria bacterium DTU040 | reverse complement strand
TTAAACCGCTTATGTGGCGTGCGCATGGTATGGGAAATTAATTGCCATAACAAGCCTAAGGTCTTTCGTGCATTAGTTCGGTGGTATGATTGCGGCTTTATTTAAACTTTCAAAAGAGGTTTACACATGCTGAAACTGGCGGTCTTTGGTAACCCTATTGCGCACAGTAAATCACCACAAATTCATCAGCTATTTGCCGAGCAAATCCAGCAGCAAATTAGTTATGAGCCAATTTTAGCGCCGTTGGATGACTTTGTTGGTTCTGTGACTGAGTTTTTTCAAGAAGGGCGAGGAGCCAATGTTACGGTACCTTTTAAAGAGCAGGCTTTTGCTTGGGCGAATGAGTTAACCCCAAGAGCGCAGCGCGCTAAAGCTGTAAATACCCTGATAAAACAGGTAGATGGTACGATTTTGGGCGACAACACAGACGGAGTTGGCTTGGTTAATGATTTGCTAAATCAAACCGTGGTGTTGCGCGGTAAAAAAATATTGATTCTGGGTGCCGGTGGTGCCGTACGCGGTATTTTGCAACCATTGTTGGCGCAGCAGCCACAAGAGCTCTGCATCGCTAACCGCACGGTAGAAAAAGCCGAGCAGCTGTGTACTGAGTTTGTTGATTTAGGTCCAGTGGTGGCTTGTGGCTACGACTGGATCGAAACGCCTGTGGATATCATCATCAACGGCACTTCTGCGAGCCTGCACGGTAAGTTACCGCCTATAGCACCCAGTCTTATTAAAGCCGGACATACGCTGTGTTACGATATGATGTACAGCAAACAGCCTACAGCGTTTAACCGTTGGGCGACTGAGCACGGCGCGGGACA
>LFTS01000004.1 GCA_001513435.1 Gammaproteobacteria bacterium DTU040 | reverse complement strand
CGCATATTACGTTAGTTTGGCATAAATTTCCTGCTTTACAGTGGCGATGACAAGCAAAAAAATACGCCAGAGGGATTCAGAATACATAAGACAATGGGCGGTAAACGCCTGCTCGGACATTGCCTGTTGAGAGCGGACTCTATCGTTGGCACGGTGGTTACGTCAGGCAAGCTCTTGTAGATACTCTGTTTAAGCGCAACTTTTGCGCGAATAAGCTTAGATCCAGCACAAGACTGTGAGCATGGCACAATTCCAATGTGGGACCTGACTTGTCAGGGAACTAAAAACCAAACCATGGCACGGACTTGGGGTTTTAGGTTTAACCTTGACTTGGGTGCACTTCCCATTCCCCGACTTGTCGGGGAAGCTTTTTTGCTTTTGAGTCTGAATAAGGTGTTTGGCTTTGTGCTGCAGGCAAATACTGGTTCCCTGACAAGTCAGGTACCACACGGCACTGCGCTTCTTTTCAACCATTGCGCTAGTGACTCTAGCTCACCCAAAACCCAGTAGAAACAGCGGTTTCTGGAGTAAGCCATTCCTGCGACAGCTGTGCGCCAAGCAGCACTGTGTTTGCAGACGCAATCCGCGGCCGGATGCATGGCATCCTCGTGCAAGGAACACTGTATGCAATTGGACGCTGACACATACAGCAAGTAGACGCTTGCATTTTGAGCAATTGGACGCTATGTTATACAGCAATTGGACGCTGACAAAAAGGTGCTCGATGACCCTTCCATTTCTTCCCCGTCTACTCAGGCAGCGCGTGCTTGAAGCACTCACTGATACGCCAGTTGTTTGCCTGCTAGGACCACGTCAAGTTGGCAAATCTACTCTGGCACAGCATATTGATGCTGGGCGTTCATACCTGAGCTTGGACGATTCAACCTTGCTTCAAGCCGCCAAACAAGATGCTCTGGGGTTTATCGAAAGTTTGCCTGAGCGTGTCACTCTCGACGAAGTACAGCGAGCGCCGGAATTAATGCTGGCCATTAAATCCGTGGTCGATCGTGACCGTACACCCGGTCGTTTTTTGCTCACCGGATCCGCCAACCTGCTTTTACTGCCGCAAATACAAGACTCGCTGGCTGGGCGCATGGAGGTTATCTATCTACATCCGCTAACCGAGCAAGAAAAACGCGTCAGCACAACAACCCTACTCGAAAAG
>LFTS01000080.1:8081-8347 GCA_001513435.1 Gammaproteobacteria bacterium DTU040 | reverse complement strand
GATGTTTATCACTGAAGGTGCAACCAACTACCCATCCATGACTGCGTACCGCCGTAACAACGCAGCGCACCCCATTGAAGTTGTGGGTGAAAAACTGCGCGGCATGATGCCTTGGATTGCGGCAAACAAAATTGTTGATAAAGATAAGAACTAACTTTACAACGAACGGAAAACGCGGCCTTAGTGCCGCGTTTTTTTTTGCTTAAAAAACAGTAAAAAACGCTATTTAACTATTGCAAGGATGTGTTTTAGTGATAAGCTAAACG
>LFTS01000080.1:0-7961 GCA_001513435.1 Gammaproteobacteria bacterium DTU040 | reverse complement strand
GGTTTGACCATTGGATTGGCTTTTGCAAGCGTAACCTTTGCCGATGAAGAACGTGTGCAGCATTTCAAGGGGCTGCCAGCGCCAGATTTAGCTACAGCGGTAGCTAATTTTTCAGAATACAACACACGCTTGGAAGCTAAGCTAGCCTCGAAACTAACCGATGAGGATTTAGCTGAAATCCATGAGCTGACCTACACCCTAGAGAATGCATTAGAGAAAATTGAAGACGAGTTAGAAGAGCTAGCCGAAACCCTAGAAGAAGTGCATGTTGCTTCTGAAAATTTCGACCGGGAAAAACTGAAAAAAAATGGTGACGTATATTTACAGGTATCACGCACAATTATTAAATAAGTAAATCTACCTGTTACTTATAATAGGTAACGACTCGTGCTGGGTATAGGCAAACTACCCGTCTATACCCAGCTTAGTTAATGTCCACAACCTAGCCTTTAGGTTTAGTTGACTAGTGTGAGCTGTTATTTTGCGTATACTCCCACCTTAAAACAATAATTAATTTAGGACGGGTAGTGCAATGTACGAGCAGCACCGTTTTGGCGTGCAGTTGATGCACTTGTCGAGAGCTTGGCGAGCCGAGCTGGATCGTCGGTTGGCAGATAAAGGGCTCTCACAAGCGCGATGGCTGGTATTACTTCATTTGGGGCGTTTCCAAACAGCTCCTACTCAGCGCGAGCTGGCAGAGCGTATAGGCATTGAAAGCCCGACTCTGGCGCGAACCTTGGATACTCTGGAAAGCAAGCGACTGATTCAGCGTCAGCCCTGTCCAGTAGACAGAAGGGTAAATAAAGTCTTGTTAACTGAAGAAGCGATGGAGCTAGTGAGTTCAATTGAATCTATTGCTCAGCAGCTTAGGCAAGAAGTGTTTTCTGATATTAGTGACGACGAAATTCAGCAGTGCCAGCGCTTGCATTTGCGTATGTTGAAGAACTTAGAGGCCATAGTAAGTCACTAAAACCACTTAGCGACTACTCGAGATTTTAATCAGCGTGCCACCCTCAAAGCGTAGGTAGTGGTACATGCCGTTGCGTGGGCCGTATATCCATTCTTCAATACGAAGTTCGCTGCGTTGTGAGGCACCTAGGGTGTAGCCGATAACTTCTTTGTAAGCGGGCTCGCCACACTTGCGCACCACTTCAATGCCGCGATTGCCTACACTGACCAGCTCAGTACCACAACGCATGGTTTGTGCCTGTGCGATGTTGGTAAGCAAGCCGGTAAACAATATGAGGCAGAGCGTTTTTTTCATAAGGCATCCAAGTGTAATAGGCTGTTAATACCGTGTTCATCATTAATAGCCTGCTCGTTGACATCCACCAGAAACAGCCGCTGCGGTTCGATTTGACCTTGCTCAACCAGATATTGGCGGATAGTTCGTGCTCTTTTTTGCGCTAAAGTGCGCAATAACAGGGTGCTGTTGGCATGGTGTTTTAGCCATAAGTCCTGCATGATTTCCAGTCTTTCTGCTTTGTTTCGTGGCAACTCGTTTGCCAGTTTGGCAGGTTCAGGGAGCTCGTTGTAGAGTTGCTCTAGCAGCTGAAGCTGTTGTTTTTCAGGAACTTCAAGCTCCTCCACCGACTCAACTATTTTTTTGCCGCGTTTTTGTAGTTCGCTGTACCACAGCTCCTGTAGCCGATAGTGTAAATACTGTTGTGCGACGACTAAACCATCAAAGGCTGCCGAGCTGGTACCTTCAATATTAAGCTTAAGTTGCGGGCGTTGTTTTAATGCCTGCGCCAAGCTGTGCAGGGCTTGCGCACTGGTTTGGCTGAGGCTGTCTTGACCAGCCGAATAGCTGACTTGGCTTAAGTCTTGTTTGTTATTGGCTAAATTACCTAACAGTTTGAAAGGAGCAGATACAGCACGTGTGATCAGGTTTCGCAGTGTCTGCCACACAATGGGGACTACGCTAAACTCGGGGTCGTTAAGATCGCCTTTAACCGGCAGTTTAATTTCAATATTGCCCTTGGTGTCTTTCAGCAAGGCGATAGCTAAGCGCAGAGGTAATTTAACGGCATCCGGACTATCAACTGTATCGCCGAGTTGTAGTTGTTCCAGTAAAACGCTATTGCTAGCATTGAGTTTACCTTGGTCAATTTGGTAATGCAGCGCAAGGTTTAACCGACCTTTTTGAATGCGGTAACCTGCGAATTTACCGGAATAGGGCGTGAGTGTGGTGAGTTCAACCTGCTTGAAATTAACGTCCAGATCCAGGGTGCGCAGGGGATCGAAAGGTGTGAGTGAGCCCTTAATTTTGACTGGGGCATAGCGGTCGACCGAACCCGTAATTTCAACCGGAGTTGTCTTGTCTTGTTGGTTATCCAAACTGCCGATGCGGCCATTTAAGTCCTGAATGGCGGTGGCAAAATGTGGCTTGAGACTGAAATCGGCAAAGTGTGCTGAGCCGTCCTGAATGGTAATTTCGCCGAGATGAAACGCAAAGTTATTAGCAGCCTGGGGCGTTGGTGTTGGTGAAATATTGGGGCTTGGCTGCTCGACCAACACCTTGCTGATATTGGTCTGCAGTTGCTCGTCAATGACCACGCGTGCGTAAGGCTGTTTGGCGGTAATAAGACCAATGTTGAGCTGAGTATGCTCGCCTTGTGTGACGGCAATATCGTGCAAATTAAGGCTGTGCCATTTGAGTAAGTCGCGGCGCTGGTCGGTATCGCGGATATGCAGTTGATTAATAGCCAGCTCACCCTTAGCAGTAGCCAGCAAGGGGCTTAACTGTTGCAGTTCAGCTTCTAATTGACTGTTGAGTAACGCACTAAGAAGCTCTACTTTTGCATACGGAGTTATCCAAGCCTGAGCCGGGCGCAAATCAAGATTGCTAGTTTTGAGCTTTAATGTGCTTTTAAAGCTTTGTGGTTTAATTTGCGCTTGCAGCGCTAATTGACCATCCTCTCCGATTTGGCTGTTTACAGTCAGGTTGACCGGCTTATCAGTGCGGCTATCAAAGTCATTCAGCGTAATATTTAACTGTTTCAGCTCGATTGCCACCGGGTCGGCTTGGCTGCTATCGGTAAAGTCAACGGCGTAATTTTCAAGCTGTGCGTTGTCGAGTTTAATCTGCCAAGGCAGCTGCGCTAATGCGTTATTGAGTTGATCGGATGCGGCTTCGTTGTTCTGTGGGGTTTGTTGAGTCGCTGCAGCTGGGTTGTCAGGCGCAAAGGCTTGCAGCCAATTCAGCTGGCCGTGCTCGTTTATTTTTACCCAGCTGGACAGGTTTTGGCTGCGGATTTTGCCGATGCGCACGCTTTGCTTTTGCAAGTCGAGCGCAGTGTCATGGACGGAAAAGCGCTCAAGCTTTACCAATGTTTTTTTCTGACTGCTTAAACCCAGCTGTTGTATTGCAATGGCTGAGTTTGTCGTAAGTAGCTGCCATTCGGGTTGCGCCTCTACTACGTAATCACTGCTAAACGAGAGCAAGCCGCCATCCAAATGCAGCTGAGTTTGTTCTGCCGCATAGGGCCACCAGCTGCTTAAAGCGATATTTTCTATTTCTAAATGACCGCTTGAGCGCAGTGGCTGAAGCGAAACGTCGCCTTGCCAGGCGAGTTGAGTGCCATCGTTAGCTTGCAGCTTTAATTGTAGTTGGCCTTGTTCGTCGGGCGCGGTATTCAGGTTTTCTAATTGCAGGTTAAGCTCGTTAAACTCAACTGCTACCGGCTGGCGCGGACGCTGGTCACTAAACTTAAGCTGACCTTGTTCAATACTTATATGGTCAACCTGCACAATGATAGGCTCTGTGGTGCTGGCTTCTGGCTTAGCCGTTTCGTCGGCGGTTGGCAAGACCAGCAGTTGCGCCAGATTTACTTCGTTTTGTTTATTAATGTCTAGCCAAGCTTGCGGGCTGACTAGGTTGACGAACTTAACATGCACGCGACTGCGCCACAGGCTGTCCCATGCTAGCTGTGTGTTGAGCTGTTCAAATGCAACAGTGGTTTGCTCTTGACCAATATGTAACTGCCAGAGCTGCAAGTGCAGGTTGAAAGGATTAAATTCCAAGCGGTGCAGTTGGGCAGGTTGGTTGCTGTATTCAGAGAGCTTTTGGTTGATCACCGAGAGCGCCAGGCTAGGGATAAGTAAAAAACCTAACCAGCTATAGAGTGCTACAGCACAGCTAAGACCAATGAAAAGGCGTTTTAGGTTTTTTGACATGTACGGTTCCGTTTTAAATACGCTGAGCCTAAAAATAGCTATAGGCTCAGCCGGGCAAGTAATTAGCGTTCAATGGCTAGGGCGACACCTTGGCCGCCGCCGATGCATAGGGTGGCTAAGCCTTTATGCACATCACGACGCTGCATTTCATGCACCAAGGATACCAAAATGCGGCAGCCGGAGGCACCGATTGGATGACCTAATGCGATAGCACCCCCATTGACGTTGACCTTATCTGTATCCCAGCCCATGTCTTGATTCACTGCCATGGCTTGCGCGGCAAAGGCTTCGTTGGCTTCGATAAGGTCGAGATCGCTGTGTTGCCAGCCCGCTTTGTTGAGGCATTTTTGACTGGCAGGAATTGGGCCTGTGCCCATAATACTGGGCTTAACTCCGGCACTGGCATAGGCGCAGATGCGCGCCATAATGGGTAGGTTTAAGGTCTTGGCTTGCTCGGCGCTCATTAGTAATACCGCAGCAGCGCCATCGTTTAGTGTAGATGAGTTTCCTGCAGTGACGCTGCCGCCTTCTTTAAACGCTGGACGTAGTTCGCTTAGGCTAGCCAGTGAGCTGCTGGGTCGCGGTTGTTCATCTTGGCTGAACAGCAGGGATTCGGCTTTGCCTTGCGCTATGGGGACTGGGGTGATTTCACTGGCAAAGCGATTCTCGGCTAAAGCTGCAGCGGCTTTGGCTTGGGAGTGGGCGGCAAATTCGTCCAGTTGTGTGCGACTAAAGCCGTACCTGTCGACGATGTTCTCCGCGGTAATGCCCATGTGATAGTCATTAAAAGCATCCCACAAGCCGTCTTCAATCATGCTGTCGAGCATCTGCGCGTGGCCCATGCGTAATCCCGTGCGTGCTTTAGGCAGCACATAGGGCGCAAGGCTCATGTTTTCCTGCCCGCCGGCAATCACTACTTGAGCATCACCGCAGCGAATGGCTTGCGTGGCTAAGTGCACAGCTTTTAAGCCCGAGCCGCAGACTTTGTTTAGAGTTAGCGCAGGGACGGATACCGGCAGTCCTGCCTTGAGTGCCGCTTGGCGTGCGGGGTTTTGTCCGCTGCCGGCAGTTAACACTTGCCCCATAATCACTTCATCAACCAGCTCGGGTTTGATTTGCGTGCTTTCCACTAGAGCGCGAATCACACAAGCACCCAACTCATCAGCGGGTATTTTAGCTAAGCTGCCTTGAAAACTACCTACGGGAGTGCGAGTGGCGGCCACGATAACGACTTCATGCATGAGGTGTACCTCTTATTATTGTGCGTAGAAATGACTGAAAAGGCGTAAGCACTTAGATTCTGCCACAGCTAGTTAGCGATTAAGCAGACAGAGTGAAATAAATTTATAACTAACTTGTTTGTCTTTCATGTGCCATGTGCTGACAAATCGGGTAGAATTCATCTTCAATTTTATTTGTGCACCAGTGGTACAAACGACTGCCCTGTGATTCATTGAGGACCGCTATGTTTAGCCGTAAAGTAACTATTGCCCAATTTGACCCAGAACTTTTTGATGCCATGGAGAAAGAAGCCCAGCGTCAAGAAGAGCATATTGAGCTGATTGCTTCTGAAAATTACACCAGCCCAGCGGTGATGGAAGCGCAGGGTTCTGTGTTAACCAACAAATATGCCGAAGGCTATCCCGGTAAGCGCTACTACGGTGGCTGCGAGTACGTGGATATCGTTGAGCAAATGGCTGTGGATCGCGCTAAAGAGTTGTTTGGCGCAGACTATGCTAACGTGCAGCCACACGCCGGATCACAAGCAAACGCAGCAGTGTACTTGGCGCTTTTGCAAGGTGGCGACACTATCCTGGGTATGAGCTTAGCGCACGGTGGTCACTTAACCCACGGTGCGAGCGTGAGCTCCTCCGGCAAGCTGTATAACGCCATTCAGTACGGAATCAATGAGCAAGGTCTGATTGATTACGACGAGGTTGAGCGTTTAGCGGTAGAACACAAGCCAAAAATGATTGTGGCTGGTTTCTCGGCGTATTCACAGGTGTTGGACTTCCCACGCTTCCGTGAAATCGCTGACAAAGTGGGTGCCTATCTGTTTGTTGATATGGCGCACGTAGCAGGCTTGATTGCTGCAGGCATTTACCCTAACCCAGTGCCTTATGCGGATGTGGTAACGACCACTACGCACAAAACTCTGCGTGGCCCACGTGGTGGTTTGATTTTGGCGCGTGCCAACGAAGAAATCGAGAAGAAGCTTAACTCGGCGGTATTCCCAGGTACTCAGGGTGGTCCTTTGGAGCACGTGATTGCTGGTAAAGCCATCTGCTTTAAAGAAGCACTGCAGCCAGAATTTAAAACCTACCAGACGCAAGTGTTGAAAAACGCGCAGAAAATGGCTCAGGTATTTATCGATCGCGGCTATGATGTGGTGTCAGGCGGTACTTACAACCACTTGTTCCTGGTCTCGCTCATTAAGCAAGACATCACCGGTAAAGATGCGGATGCTGCCTTAGGTCGTGCGTTTATTACCGTGAACAAAAACTCCGTACCCAATGACCCACGCTCGCCCTTTGTTACCTCCGGCTTGCGCATTGGTACACCAGCAGTGACCACCCGTGGCTTCAAAGAAGCTGAGTGCGGTGAATTAGCCGGCTGGATTTGCGATATCCTCGATAACATGGATGATGAGTCTGTCATCGATGCGGTACGCGAAAAAGTTAAAGCGGTCTGTGCTAAGCACCCTGTGTATGTGGACTAAGCTCAGTCGCTAAGACAACAAAAACCCGGTTATTTAAACCGGGTTTTTTTATGGCTAGACAATGAAGAAGGCGTTTAGTTGAGCAGCTCAAGGCTGTTATAGAACGCGGTCAGTACTTTAGTGAGATGAACCACGTCCTGAGTGCCAGCCAGTTCTCGAATGGAGTGCATGGCAAAGGTGGCGGCACCGATATCAATGGTGTTGATGCCTAGCTTGCTGGCGGTAATTGGACCAATGGTCGAGCCACAGCCCATGTCACTGCGGGTAACAAAGCTTTGTACAGGCACGTTGTGTTGTTGGCATAGGTGGCGGAAAAACGCTGCCGTTTCACTGTTAGTGGCGTAACGCTGATTGCTGTTGACCTTAATCACCGGGCCTTGGTTAAGCAGCGGGCCGTGATTGCTGTCGTGTTTGTCAGCATAATTGGGGTGAATGCCATGAGCGTTATCCGCCGACACCAGTAAGGAGCGCTGAATACAGCGGTTAAAGTCTTCCTCGTTGGGCAGGATGCGGCGCAACACTTGCTTAAGGAAGGGGCCATCGGCGCCACAGGCCGAGCTAGAGCCGATTTCTTCATGGTCAGTACAAACCAGCACGCTAGCCTGTTGCCCGTCGGCAGAAAGCAAGGCGTCTAAGCCAACAAAGCAAGACAGCAGGTTGTCGAGCCGGGCGCTGGCGATAAAGTCTTGCTGTAAACCAATGTGCGCTGGCGCTTGGGTGTCATAAAAGCTGAGCTCATAGTCCAATACTTGTACGTTTTGCAAACCGTGCTCATGGTGCAGCTGCACAGCAAGCAGGGCTCGGAAATCTTTTTCTTCTTGACCGGAAAGTTGGGTCAATACCGGCGGCAATTCTTTTTGCGCGTTCACTTCCCAGCCTTTATTGGCTTCACGGTTGAGGTGAATGGCTAGGCTTGGAATAACAGCGATTGGGGTTTTGAAATCAATCAGGCGGCTCTGCAACTGTCCGTCTTGGGTAAAAGTAACACGGCCGGCTAAGGACAGATCCCGATCAAACCAAGGCAGTAATAACACTCCACCATACACTTCCACGCCCAACTGCC
>LFTS01000105.1 GCA_001513435.1 Gammaproteobacteria bacterium DTU040 | reverse complement strand
CGGTCGGGCATGGCCGTCTAGCTGTAGGAATCCCCGCCCTTTAGGTCGGGGAGGATGTCAATTTGTCTTTGTATAGCTTAATCAGCCCTTGAGTTGAAGCGTCGGTTGCGGCCTGTTTCTGGGGTTGGTTAAGTAGCTGGTAAATCTTATCGCCTAGCTCTTTGCCCAGCTCTACACCCCACTGATCAAAGGCGTTAACGCCCCAGATTACACTTTGCACATACACTTTGTGTTCATACAGCGCGATCAGCGCGCCAAGGCGCTTGGGGTCCAGTTGATCAAGAATAAGGCTGTTGCTGGGTCGGTTACCTAGGATTTCTTTGTGTGGTGCCAAACGCAAAATCTCATCTTCAGTGCAACCTTTTTCACGTAGCTCGTCCTCTACGGCCTGCCTTTTTTTACCACACATCAGTGCTTGGCTCTGTGACAAGCAGTTGGCGTACAACCATTGCTGATGGTCAGCAATAGGGTTTTGGCTGTTAACCGCAATAATAAAGTCGGCTGGAATTAACTGGCTTCCCTGCAGCAATAGCTGATGATAGGCATGCTGGCCGTTAGTACCGATATTACCCCAGATAACCGGACCACTGTCGTATCCCAAGGGACTGCCGTCGTGGCGCACTTGTTTACCGTTGGACTCCATATCCAGCTGTTGCAGATAGTCTGGCAAACTTTGCAGGTAATTATCATAGGGCAGCACGGCCTGACTGCGCGCGCCCCAAAAGTTCACGTACCACACGCCTAGCAGCGCCATGATTACTGGCATGTTCTCTGCGAAGGGCGCC
This sequence comes from Gammaproteobacteria bacterium DTU040, assembly GCA_001513435.1. Lineage (GTDB taxonomy): Bacteria > Pseudomonadota > Gammaproteobacteria > Pseudomonadales > Pseudomonadaceae > Thiopseudomonas > Thiopseudomonas acetoxidans. The sequence continues at coordinate 484 of LFTS01000105.1, read as the reverse complement.
TGTTGGAAGTGCTGATCCATGCTGTGTGCGCCGGCTAGCATCTGCTTAAAGTTATCCATGCCAACGGTTAAAGCAATCGGCAGGCCAATGGCTGACCAAAGCGAATAACGACCACCCACCCAGTCCCACATAGGCAAGATATTGGCTGGATCGATACCAAACTCAATCGCCTTGTCCGTATTGCTGGAAACCGCGACAAAGTGTTTGCTTAAATCTGCCGTGCTGCAGCCAAGATTCAGCAGCCACTGACGTACGGCTAAAGCGTTCTTTAGTGTTTCTAGGGTGCCAAAGGATTTACTGGAAACAATAAATAAAGTGGTTTCAGGGTCCAGCTGTCGGCTCAGTTGATAAAACGCACTGCTATCAATATTGGCTAAAAAATGGCAGTTGACTTTGTTTAGTGAAAAAGGCTGCAGTGCTTCAACCGCTAATTGTGGGCCTAGAAAAGAGCCGCCAATACCAATATTAACCACATCTGTAATGC
>LFTS01000194.1:10081-14793 GCA_001513435.1 Gammaproteobacteria bacterium DTU040 | reverse complement strand
CTAATGGCTACAATACCGCTGGTATCAAGAGTTTTTAGAAAATCCGCGCCGAGCTTGAGTGCCCCTGTACCACCTATAGACTGAGCAGTAACGATTCTTTGCTGTTGAATAACATCACTGTCTTGACCGAACAATAGTTTTTGAACTGCGTTATCATAGGCGGCTATGCCTTCAATGGGTAAATACCCACGAGGTGCCATGGCCTGTTGGCGAAACTCTTCTGCTCGTGCAACAGCTTTTAGCAAAGGAATTTTTCCGTCTTCGTCAAAGTACACACCTACTCCGAGGTTGATTTTTTCTTTGCGAGGATCAGCGTTAAAGGCTTCGTTTAGACCTAAGATTGGGTCGCGAGGTGCCATTTCAACAGGGGTAAACAGGCTCATATAAGATAACTCTTAATTAAAGTTGGTTGCATAGATTACTGATGTTAAGTCGATAGCTAAGCAGGCATTATAGCCTAGAAGCAGTTTGTTGTTAGTTTAGTTTTACCCTAATGGGTGGCATTTTAAAAGGTGGCACAATGTCTAAGTTTCAACTGGTTACCAAATTTCAACCCGCGGGTGACCAGCCGACGGCTATAGCGCAGATGGTGCAAGGGCTTGAAGCCGGTCTTGCTTATCAAACCCTGCTAGGGGTTACCGGTTCGGGTAAAACCTTTAGTATTGCTAATGTTATTGAGCAGGTTCAGCGTCCGACTATAGTTTTAGCCCCTAACAAAACGTTGGCCGCACAGCTTTACGGTGAGTTTAAGCAGTTCTTTCCACATAATGCCGTGGAGTACTTTGTTTCTTATTACGATTATTACCAGCCGGAAGCCTATGTGCCGGCGTCGGATACATTTATTGAAAAAGACGCATCAATTAATGACCATATTGAACAGATGCGCTTATCTGCCACCAAGGCTTTACTGGAACGCTCCGACGTTATCATTGTGGCAACTGTGTCAGCGATTTATGGTTTGGGTAGTCCCGAAAGCTATTTAAAAATGGTGCTACATCTGGACCGTGGTGATCGCATGGACCAACGGGAGATTCTTAAGCGTCTGGCAGAGTTGCAATATACGCGTAACGATATGGATTTTGCGCGGGCAACGTTTCGAGTGCGTGGCGATACTATTGATGTTTATCCAGCAGAGTCGGATTTTGAAGCCATTCGTATCGAACTCTTTGATGACGAGATAGAGAATATAACCGCCTTTGATCCGCTTACCGGCGAGGTACTTGGTCGTTTGCCACGTTTTACTTTCTATCCTAAAAGCCACTATGTAACACCCCGAGAAGTGCTGCTGGAAGCGATTGATAAAATTAAGAAAGAGCTTGCTGAGCGTCTTAAGCAATTGCACGATGAAAATAAATTGGTGGAAGCTCAGCGTCTTGAGCAACGCACGCGCTTTGATTTGGAAATGATTTTGGAGTTGGGTTATTGCAACGGGATTGAAAACTATTCACGTTACTTGTCGGGTCGACCAGAAGGCTCGCCGCCGCCAACGCTCTATGACTATCTACCGGATAATGCATTAATGGTGATAGATGAATCCCACGTTTCCGTACCGCAAATTGGCGCCATGTACAAAGGCGACCGCTCGCGTAAAGAAACCTTGGTTAATTATGGCTTTCGTCTACCTTCTGCGCTAGATAACCGACCTATGCGTTTTGAAGAGTGGGAGGCGGCGAGCCCGCAGGCGATCTTTGTCTCTGCGACACCGGGTAATTATGAGGCTGAACATGCAGGGCAAATTGTTGAGCAAGTTGTCCGTCCTACAGGGTTGATTGACCCGGAAATTGAAGTGCGTCCTGCTAGCACCCAAGTGGATGATCTGTTATCACAAATCCATAGCCGTGTCGCTGTAGGCGAGCGGGTGTTAGTTACTACCCTGACTAAACGCATGTCCGAGGACTTGAGTGAATACCTTGCTGAGCATGGGGTGCGTGTACGTTATTTACACTCAGACATTGATACGGTTGAGCGAGTGGAGATTATCCGCGATCTGCGCTTGGGTGTTTTTGATGTATTGGTGGGTATTAATTTGCTGCGTGAAGGGCTGGATATGCCGGAAGTGTCCTTGGTGGCTATTTTAGATGCAGATAAAGAAGGTTTTTTACGTTCTGAGCGCTCGTTGATTCAAACCATAGGTCGTGCTGCGCGTAACCTGCATGGTAAAGCGATACTGTATGCGGACCGTATTACCGGTTCCATGGAGCGGGCGATGTGTGAAACAGAGCGCCGTCGTAATAAACAGATCGCTTTTAACGAATTACATAATATCGTGCCGAAGGGCGTACAAAAAGACATACGCGACATTATGGAAGGTGCGACAGTGCCAGGTTCGCGTAGCGGTAAGCGTAAATCGCAGGCGCGTGCTGCAGAAAAAGAGGCCGCCTATGGCAAACAGTTTGGCTCCGTTGCAGACTTAGCTAAACACATCAAACAGTTGGAAGAGCGCATGTATAAGCATGCGCGCGATTTGGAGTTTGAGGCAGCTGCACAGTTACGTGATGAGATTCGCCAGCATCGCGATCTATTACTAACTATGGATTAGTGTTCGGCAAAGGCTTGCCTAAGTAGCGCCAAGTCAAAACCTGCATTGATGGCGAGCATTAATAGAATGCGTGCTTTTTGAGGTGGCAGGTCATCGGCAGCAATTAGCTGTAAATCGGCATAACAATCCAAATCTAAGATGCGACCGCTGGCCAGTCTGCTGCTCATTACGACTGGGATATCCAGTTTGCGCGCTTGCTCGATTGCGATTTCTTCCAGCGGTGAACAACGTCCCGCACCGGTTCCAGCCAAGACAATACCCTCGGGACGTTCGAACTTAAGCGCGCTTTGCAGTAAACGCGCATCTGCACCGGCATGGGAAAAAAGAATCGGTACATAAGGCTCGTGGTTGTTCAACGGTAGTTGGCTAAATATAGAATTTAAGCTGTGTTTGCGGGCGGGCAGGTGGTCTATGCGCACACTACGATCTGTATCAATGCTGCCAAGCGGGCCATTGTTGAGCGCCTGAAAACTTTCGAGGTGATAGCTGTGGGTTTTGCTCACGTCTCGTGCCGAATAAATTTTATCGTTCATCGCCACCAATACGCCTAAGCCATGGCACTGGGGCGCAGCGGCTGTGCGTACAGCATTAAGCAAATTGAGCGGGGCATCGCTGCTTAAGGCAGAAAAAGGGCGCTGTGAGCCGGTTAGAACGACAGGCTTGTCGCTGGCTAGCGTTAGGTGCAAGAAATAAGCGGTTTCTTCTAACGTGTTGGTGCCATGGGTAATGACTGCACCATTAAAACCTTGTGCAAAGCTTTGTTCCAGTCGCTGCTTTAAATCGAGCCAGTGCTGATAGGTCACCGCAGTGCTGGTGATATTGTCTATCTGCTCGATGCTGATCTCAGCGTGCGCACTGAGCTCTGGCAGAGCATCAACCAGTTGTTGAGCGGTGTAATGGCCTGTTTGATAGTGGCGCAGTTCATCACGTAGTTCATGATGGGCAGAGATGGTGCCGCCTAACGCAAAAAGCTTGATTCGTGGTTTCATTTGCGGCTCCGCTCTTGTACCAGCACCCAGGGTGAAACGACGCTTGCCCAAAGCTCAGGATCGCGCTCATGAAAATCTAACGCGTCTTGGTCGTTTAAATTACGGATACGATTGCTTTGCATCAGCTGAGTGATTTGGGCTTTATCATCGTTAACAATGGCTATTGCGACTTCAATAAGGTCTTGCTCACTATCTATCCAGAGTAATAAACCTTTAGCAAAAAAAGGCGCCAGTTCAGTCCAGCTTATTTGCGCGGTTTTGCCGAAGATTTCTGCATAAAGGGGGCTAATTTCATCAGACATGGTCAATCCACTTAAAAACTAACATAGCGGCTATGATAACCAGTTATAGGTATTGATGTCTTTGCGGACTTTGATTTCAGCGTTTAACATGGCTTAGCAGTATTCAGTTTGCGTATGGTGGCTGTGTAATTACCCAGACGCAAAGTAATTAAAGGAGAAGATATGGCTCTTCGTTTAGGTTTTGCCGGTATTGGCTTGATGGGCTTGCCTATGTGCGAGCGTTTGTTAGCGGCGGGCTATGCGTTAACAGTCTGGAATCGAACACCTGAGAAATGTATTCCGTTGCTAGAGCAGGGCGCACAGCAGGCGGTTACAGCCAAACAACTGGCAGAGACCTGTGATGTGCTCATACTCTGCTTGGCCGATACCCAGTCGGTGCAAGAGGTGGTGCTGGGTGAACAGGGCATAGCTAAGGGCTTAAGACCGCAACAAATTATAGTGGATTGCTCCAGTATTGAGCCGCAGGCTACGCGCGAACTGGCCAGTTATGTACAAACAGAGTGTTCAGCTGTTTGGCTGGATGTGCCGGTTTCGGGCGGTGTAATCGGTGCGCAAACGGGCAGCCTGACCCTAATGGCTGGTGGTGATGCACAGGCTTTAGCGCAGGTTAAGCCGGTGCTGATGCAGTTAGGGCAGCGCTTAACCCATATGGGTGAAGTAGGTGCAGGGCAGGTGACTAAAGTCTGTAATCAAATGCTGGTGGCTTGTAATGCGCTGGTTATTGCCGAGGTGGTGGCTTTGGCTGAACGGGCCGGAGTGGATGCGCAGTTGTTAGCTCCCGCTTTGGCGGGAGGTTTTGCCGACAGCAAGCCACTGCAGATATTGGCACCACAAATGGCGAGTCAAACCTATGAGCCCATCAAATGGCATGTACGCACACTG
>LFTS01000194.1:0-10061 GCA_001513435.1 Gammaproteobacteria bacterium DTU040 | reverse complement strand
TGATGCGCACCCATGCCGTGCAGGGTAATGCAGATAAAGATCCAGCCACGCTGGTTGAGCTGTATCGTGGGGGAAAAGCATGCACGTAATTGCCAATATCTCCATGTTGTTTACGGAACTGCCCTTATTGCAGCGTATCGGTGCAGCCAAGCAAGCTGGCTTTTTTGGCGTTGAGATACAGTTTCCTTATGAGGTATCTGCTTTAGCGCTTAAACGCGAGCTTGATGAACAGCAAATGCCGTTGTATTTGATTAACTTGCCAGCTGGTGACCTTATGCAGGGTGGTTTGGGATTGGCATGTCAGGCGAAAAGACGCACTGAATTTGCTGAGGCTGTAGATACGGCGTTGGAGTATGCCGCTATTGCTAAACCCAAAATGGTTAACGTACTGGCTGGCCGTCTAGCGCAAGGGCAGGCATGGGACGAAGCCTTTAGTATTCTAGCGGCGAACGTACGTGATACGGCTCAAGCATTTTCGCGTATGCATACTAAGGTGTTATGTGAAGCGATTAATCCGCTGGATATGCCCGGGTTTTTGCTTAATACTCCTGAGCACTTACTGCTTTTGTTAAAAGAAGTGGCACGGCCGAACTGTTTTGCTCAACTTGATCTCTATCATCTGGCGCGGCAGCAAATCGATGTCACAATGGCTATCGAAAAACTTGCCGGACAGATAGGTCATGTACAGTTTGCTGATTGTCCGGGCAGAAATGAGCCGGGTACTGGTACGATTGATTTCCTGCAAATTAGAAAAAAACTGTATGAAATTAAATATCAAGGTGTTTGGGCTGCTGAGTATTGTCCGAGCTCCACAACATTAGACTCTTTGGCGTGGTTAGACTCGGCAGCTTTTACGAGCTATGTGTAAACCCCGCTTAACTTATTTGATTAGGATATGTATGCAGCAGAAAATCGAAGCCGCTTTGGCAGAGTTAACGCCTAACTTTTTGGTTATTGATGACGAAAGCTATATGCACAGCATTGGTGAAAACAGTCATTTTAAGTTAGTGATAGTCAGTGATCAGTTTGTGGGGCAGCGCAAAGTACAGCGCCACCAAAGAGTTTATGCGTTGCTAGGTGAGATCATGCAGCAAATTCATGGCTTGGCACTGCACGCCTATACCCAAGAAGAGTGGGATGCGGTAATGGCAGCACCTGAATCACCCGAATGTCAGGGTGGTGGCTTGTTGGATTTGTGAACTGTTAATCGGCTGGCGACTATCTGGTTGCCATCCATATAAGCAACGCCGCTTGGAAAACCGCAAAAACCACTAGCATGGTGATGGTGAATCTGAGGGAGTTGTCATCCCGCTGCAAAAACTCAACTTGCTCGGTTAGTTTTTTGAGCTGAACCTCTTGTTCGCGCATGTTTTTGTCTGCTGTTTGTAAAATCTCAGCCGTTTCAGGCGTTTCAATAATGCGGATTTTTTCGTTATTCCAGTCGGTATGGATTTGGCTAACTCGCGGTGCACTACAGTTTGCGCGCATTTGAACGCCATCTTCGTAACTGACCGTAAAACCTTGTGCTTGTAACGCATAGTCACGACGTAAGCGGGCATTATCGTTAGGCACGAATTTTGACAGCAAAGGTGTATTTTGTACGGTGTAATGTGCACATTTTTGTTTTGCCCAGCGCGCGGCCACTGCAATCATAAAACGACCGAGTCCCCGGTTAGCAGGTTCTGTACGAAAACCTTCTTCAGGTAAGAAACGAATTTCTTTGCGTTCGTGATCGACCCAAACCTCAAGCTGATTAAAACCCTTAGTTGCTTTTTGGTTGGTCAGCTCAACAGTTAGCTTAAGCATACTTTGGCTATCACTATGGCGACTTACCCGACCGAAAGTGCCAAACAATAAAGGGCGCAAGCCTGTTTCTCTGTCAGCTGGCAAGGGTGCTAGGCGGATTAGCTGGTGACGTTCCGCAGCAAGTGAGCTCCAGCTATGTTCCAGCTGTTCTTGTTGGGCGTTTTTTTCTACAGCATCATCAACCTGTTCGGCACTTTCCGTAGTCGCAGCATCAGCCTTTGGCTCATTCAGCGGTTCAACGTTTTTTGAGGCGTTGTCCTGGAGTGTATCCGAATTTTCTGCGTGCATATCAGTCTCTAGTGTTTTGTCATTTAAAGCGTAGCTTAATAGGTTCTATTATAACCGCTGTCTCGGCTGTAATTTTGATAACTATAGACTAGCAATGTGCTATCTGATTGTAATTAAAGTTTTTATTTTGCTTGGAAAAAAGTGTTAGTGTGAAGTTTGACCTTAAGCCGCGTGCAAGAAAAGCCTAATCAAGGGTATAATTCGCCTTTTAATCGGTGTGATGGAGTGTTGCGATGTCGGGCAATAGCTTTGGCAAATTATTTACGGTGACTACGGCAGGCGAAAGCCATGGCCCGGGGTTGATGGCCATTGTTGATGGTTGCCCGCCAGGAATGCCGTTAACCATAGCAGACTTGCAACATGACTTGGACCGGCGCAAGCCGGGCACTAGCCGTCATACAACGCAACGTCAAGAAGCCGATGAAGTCGAAATCCTGTCCGGTGTATTTGAAGGCGTTACCACGGGCTGTCCGATTGGTTTGTTAATTCGCAACACCGATCAGCGCTCCAAAGACTACTCGGCGATTCAAGACTTGTTCCGTCCAGCGCATGCGGACTATAGCTATCAGCACAAGTACGGTGTGCGTGATTATCGTGGTGGTGGGCGCAGCTCAGCCCGCGAAACGGCAATGCGTGTAGCCGCTGGCGCGATTGCCAAAAAATATTTGGCTACTAAGGGCATTCAAATTCGTGGCTATATGAGCCAGCTTGGGCCTATTGCGATTCCTTTTCAGTCGTGGGATGAAGTGCATAACAATGCCTTTTTTAGCCCCAACAGTGGAAAAGTAGCTGAGCTGGAAGCCTATATGGATCAGTTGCGTCGCGATCAAGACTCAGTGGGTGCAAAAATCACTGTGATCGCTGACGGGGTGATGCCTGGACTGGGTGAGCCGATTTTTGATCGCTTAGATGCCGAATTAGCTCATGCGCTAATGAGCATTAATGCGGTGAAAGGCGTTGAAATAGGTGATGGTTTTGCCTGTGTTGCGCAGCGTGGTACTGAACACCGCGATGAAATGACGCCTGATGGGTTTTTGTCCAACCATGCTGGCGGCGTTTTAGGTGGCATCTCCTCAGGCCAGCCGATTGTGGCGCATATTGCACTAAAACCCACCTCAAGCATCACTGTGCCGGGACGTACTATTACGGCCAGCGGTGAGGCGACAGATATGATAACCAAAGGCCGGCATGATCCCTGTGTCGGTATTCGTGCTACGCCTATTGCTGAGGCGATGATGGCGATGGTGTTAATGGATCATTTTTTACGCCAGCGCGGACAGAATGCTGATGTCAGGGCGACAGTTCCTGTGCTTAAACAACTGTAAGCCTAAAAGCTAGGTGTTGTAGATACGCTCGTTTAGTGGCAGTCTCTGCAACACCCCTCCACTTTCCTATACATACTTGCCCATGCCCTATTGGCGCTTATCCAATTTTTATTTTTTCTACTTTGCTCTGTTAGGTGCAATAGCGCCGTATGTGCCGTTATATTTCGCGCACTTGGGTTTTAGTCCCGCACGCATTGGTGAGCTGGTAGCTATGCCGATGCTGATGCGTTGCTTGGCACCGAATTTATGGGGTTGGTTAGGAGATAAGACCGGACAGCGTTTACGGATTATACGCTGGGGTGCTTTGTTGACACTGCTTGGGTTTAGCCTGATTTTTATCAATAAAAGCTACGCATGGCTGGCATTGGTCATGCTTATACATGCGTTTTTCTGGCACGCGATTTTGCCACAATTTGAAGTTATTACCTTTGAACACTTGAGTCAGCGCCCGCAAGACTACAGTCGTATCCGTCTATGGGGTTCGGTGGGTTTTATTGTTACGGTAGTGCTGCTGGGTTATGTATTTGCTGATTTGGGTTTGGGTAGTTTTCCGTGGCTGGTTTGTTTAATCATGCTGGGGATTTGGCTTAGCAGTCTGCTAGTTCCCAAAGCGAAAACCCAAGCCGCGCGCCTTCAAAGTCAGGTTGGCTATGGGTTTTTCAGCTATTTGCAGCAGCGCCCGATAGGGGTGTTTTATTTGGCCGTTATGTTGATGCAAATCTCCCACGGCCCGTATTATACGTTTTTGTCAGTGTATTTAACGGAGTTGGGTTATAGCCGCAGTGCGGTAGGCTGGCTTTGGTCGTTGGGTGTGCTGGCTGAAATTGGCTTGTTTATTTATATGCCCAAATTGTTGTTGCGTTTTAGTCTGCGACACGTATTGTTAGCGAGTTTTGCCCTAGCAGCCGTGCGTTGGTTAGCCTTAGGTTATCTGGCGGATCAATTGTTATGCTTGATTGTGATCCAGATTTTACATGCGGCAACCTTTGGCAGTTTTCACGCTGCGGCAATGCAGTTTGTTCAGCGTCAGTTCCCTAGCAACAGGCAAGGTCAGGGGCAAGCGCTGTATGTGTCATTATCTGGTGTGGGTGCAGCTATTGGTGCACTCTATGCAGGCTATATGTGGAGTGCGGCGGGCGCGGCAGGAACTTTTGCTGTCGCAGCTGGCGCTGCTACTATGGCGTTGATTATTGTGTGGATGGGATTAACCGAGCATCGAAATGGACAAACAGCGTAAACATCTAACCCAGCAAATTATCCAAGCTGGACAATTTTTATACCGTCAGGGTTGGTCGCCAGCGACCAGCAGTAATTATTCAACGCGCTTATCAGCCGAGCAGGCGTTATTGACGGTGTCAGGTCGGCATAAAGGAGAGTTAACGGCTGAAGATGTGCTCGTCGTTGACTGGCAGGGGCAAAGCTTGGAAGAAGGTAAGAAACCCTCAGCCGAAACCTTGCTGCATACGCAGCTATATCAGTGGCGCGCCGAGATTGGCGCTGTATTGCATACCCATTCTAACGATGCCTGTGTGCTGTCGTTATTAGAGCAGAGCACAGAGTTGCGCTTACATGGCTATGAACTGCAAAAAGCATTTACCGGCTATACCACACATGAGTCGACTCTGGTGGTGCCGATTTTTGCTAATGACCAGACGATTCCTCGTTTAGCAGCGCAAGTGCAACAGTGGTTGGATACACATCCTGACTGTGTTGGTTACTTAATCCGTGGTCATGGCTTGTATACCTGGGGCGCACAAATGAGCGATGCGCTGCGGCATATTGAGGCTTTTGAGGCCTTGTTTGCCTGTGAGTTGAAGCTAAGAGCGCTCAGAGCTGTTTAAGCAGCCGCTTGAAAACCCAATTAAAACATTAGGATAAAGGTGCATGTATGAGTCATTTATGTGTTTATCACAGCAGTAGCCCAAAACAACCGGTGAAACTGTTAAATCATCTGGAAGATATCAGCAGTGCGCTGGCGGAAATAGGTGTTCGCTTTGAACGTTGGCAGGCTAATCAGCCGATTACTGCGCAGTCCACCACCGAAGAGGTGTTGGCGGCTTATCAAGACGATATTGAGCGCTTAAAGCAAGAAGGTGGCTATGTGGCTGTCGATGTCATCAGCGTAGATGAACAGCATCCGCAAAAAACTGAATTACGCGCGAAGTTTCTTGAAGAGCACACACACAACGAGGATGAAGTACGGTTTTTCGTTGCTGGACGTGGTTTGTTTAATCTGCATGTCGATGAGCAAGTTTACTCTGTGCTGTGTGAGCGGGGTGATTTGATTTCCGTACCAGCGGGTGCCAAGCATTGGTTTGATATGGGTGAACACCCCCGCTTTACGGCGATACGTTTGTTTAATAACCCCGAAGGCTGGGTGGCGCACTATACCGGTGATACGGTTACTGCGCTTTATCCACTGCTGGAGGACTAAACGTGGCGGTACAGGCAATTCTGACGGATATCGAAGGTACGACCAGCTCGATAGGTTTTGTTTATGATGTGTTGTTTCCTTATGCCCGTGAGCGGATGAAAGATTACGTACAGCAACACGCAGCAGAGTTGAACGAGCAACTGGAGGCGGTGCGTCTTGAAGCGCAAGAGCCGGAGGCTGAACCTGCTCGCGTGGCAGAAATTTTAGTGCAATGGATGGCTGAAGATCGCAAAGCGACGGTTTTAAAAGACGTGCAGGGTAAAATCTGGCGTGAAGGTTATCTCAGTGGTGCGTTGCAAGGTCATGTATATGCTGATGCCGTGAATGCATTGCAGCAATGGCATGCGATGGGTTTACAGCTGTATGTGTACTCATCAGGTTCGATTGAGGCGCAGAAACTGATTTTTGGTTACAGCGTGGCGGGTGATTTAACGCCGTTATTTACGGACTATTTTGACACCACCAGTGGCGCAAAGCGTGAGCGAGAGTCCTACCAGCGTATCGCCGAGGCGATAGCCATGCCTGCAGACAGTATTTTGTTTTTATCCGATGTTGTGCAAGAGCTGGATGCAGCTAGTGCAGCGGGCATGCAAACCTGTGGTCTTGCGCGTGAGGGGGGAGTATTAGGCGATCATCAAACAGTAGCCAGTTTTGCTGAGGTGAAAATCTAAACCCGAAAATTTAAATATACTTGACTTGTTTGGTGGGTCTTTATTTTTGCCTGATTTCTGCGTACACTGTGCACACTCTTACCCATTAGTGGGTGCTGGGGTTTTCATAAAAATACAAAACTTCAGCGGCCAGACATGAATGAATCTTCCGAGGAATTACGATGAGCATTATCACCATCACAGACGCAGCACAGGCTTATCTTGCTGAGTTGTTAAGCAAACAAAACACTCCGGGAATTGGCGTGCGTATTTTCATTACCCAGCCTGGTAGTCAGTATGCGGAAACCTGTTTATCTTATTGCAAGCCCGACGATCAGAACCCAGAGGATGAGGTCATTGGTTATGCGGACTTTACCGCATGGATTGATCGTCCCAGCATTCCTTTTTTAGAGGATGCCGTTGTTGACTTTACAACCGACAAAATGGGCGGGCAGCTGACCATCAAAGCCCCTAATGCCAAGTTGCCAATGGTAAACGATGATAGCCCGCTTGAAGATAAGGTTAACTACTACATTCAAACTGAAATCAATCCGGGTTTAGCCAGCCACGGCGGTCAGGTGAGCTTGGTGGATATTGACAAGGGCATAGCTATTTTGCGCTTTGGTGGCGGCTGTCAGGGCTGTGGTCAAGCGGATCTGACTTTAAAGGAAGGTATTGAAAAAACTTTAATGGAGCGTTTGCCAGAAATTAAGGGCGTACGTGATGTTACGGATCACACCTACCGCGAGAATGCCTACTACCGCTAGTTGTACGATTGAGTTCGACCTTAGTGTTTTGTTATTGCGCTAACCTGTTGTAGTGCTTATAGTTATTTAGTTGATTTGTGTTGCAAAAAACTGTTTTGCTACTGTTCAAATCAACCTGTGCATGTTAAAAGCTGTGCAAAACACTAATTAAAGGGATATATAGATGACCAAATCTGAGTTGGTTGAGCGTATGGCAACCAAGCAAGACCAATTGTCAGTGCGCGATATAGAACTGGCAGTAAAAACTTTGCTGGAACAAATGACCCAGGCTTTGGCAGATGGAAAACGTATAGAAATACGTGGCTTTGGTAGTTTTTCACTAAATTATCGCGCGCCTCGCACAGGGCGTAATCCAAAGACGGGCGAGTCGGTGGTGCTGGAAGGTAAGCACGTGCCGCACTTTAAACCGGGCAAAGAACTGCGCGAACGTGTGAACACAGTTAAGTAGAAACTGAGAATATTATGCAAAAAATAAAACGCGCCATTGTGTTTGTTTTCTTATTGGCTGTAGCTGTAGTGGTTTTGTTATTTACTATGGAAAACAGACAGTTGGTACACCTGTCACTTATGGGTCAGCTAACACCTGATTTGCCTTTGGCTTTATTCGTATTGGTGGTCTTTGTTTTAGGACTGATAGTGGGTTTTGCGATAAATTGGTTGCGTAGCAAAGGGCTGGAATATAAATGTCGCAAACAAGCTAAACAGATCGATAGACTTAAATCTGAACAAAAAAGTACTCAAGAAAAATCAAGCTTGCCAGAAGTTAGCCACAGCTAAGGCTGCTGCGCTTTCAAGCGGCTCTTGTTCAGCTCATCAGCCGCCTCCAGAGCAGGGTAGGCGGTTGAGCAAATGTGCGAATGGATGCGCTTTAAATCCCGAATGATATCCAAATGCAGGGAGCTAGTTTCTAGGCTGGCTAAGCGCTCCTCTCTAAGTCTCTTAATATGGTTTTTTGCAGCTTTTAGCTCAAGCTTACGCATGTGAGATTTTTGTGCTAATAGCATGCGCGCCGATTTTACATCTCCTGACAAAAATACGGTCATAGCCAACTTAAGGTTGTTGACCACGATACTGTGGAACTCAACTATTTCTTGCGCGCCCTCATCGGAAAACTGCAGCTGATGTTTGATTTTTTTGCTGGCTAATTCCATCAGGTTTTTATCAATAATGTCACCGATATGTTCAAGGTTAATCGATAGGCTATGGATTTCCATAGCGCGTCTATTTTCGTGATCCTCAAGGCTGTTCTGGGTGATTTTAACCACATATAGTTTGATGGTTTCATGCAGGCGGTCGACAGAGTCATCCATCTGTGAGATTTGCGCCACTAGCTTGCGGTCGTTAGTTATAATGGCAGTAATGGTATTTTGCAGCATCTGCTCAATCAGATCGCCCATGCGCAGGGTTTCACGTGTTGCGCAGGAGAGTGCGATAGCCGGATTACTAAGAGCTTGTTTATCAAGATAGATAGGTGTGGCTGGATCGTTGGTTATTTTCTTATCAGGCAGTAAACGCTCTAGCAGCTTGGCAACTAAGCCCAGCGGAAGCAGAAAAATAAGGGCCATTACAAGGTTGAATAAAACATGAAAGTTGGCTGTTAGGCGCGCGGGGTTGCTATCAAAGGCCGCCAAAGGCTCGGCGATAAAGGGTAATAAAGGTAAGAAAATTAAGCAGCCCAGAATACGATTGAATAGATTACCCAGCGGCATGCGCTTGTTGGCAGGATTAGCACTGCTCAAACCTTCCAGCAAGGGATTGAAGGCGCTGCCTAGGTTGGCGCCTAGCACCAATGCCATCGAAGCCAGTGGCGTAACCAGTCCAGAGGTGGCGAGTGACATGGTCAATAAAACCGTGGCAACGCTGGAGTGGGCAGCCCAGGTCAGTATTGCGGCCACGAAAAGAGTCAATACGGGCTCGTCCGCCATAGCATTAAATAATTGCTGTGCGGTGGCTGAGTTTTGTACCGGTGTTAAGCTGTCAACCAATAAACCCAGTGATAACAGCATCAAGCCTAGGCCGATAGCGACACGTCCTAAGTCTTTAAACAGCGTTTGTTTGCTGTGTTTAAATACAGCATAACCCGTAATTATCAGCAGCGGAGAAAGGGCGGATGCATCAAAGGAAAGCACCTGCACGATTAGGGTCGTGCCTACGTTAGCGCCGAGCATAACGGCCAGTGCTGGCGCTAGGGCAACAACACCGCTAGCAGAGAAGGAGCTGAGCATTAAAGCTGTAGCGGTGCTGCTTTGTAAAATGGCGGTAACGCCAATACCGGCTGTAAAAGCCTGGATAGTATTTTTTAATACTTTGCCCAGCCACCGTCTCAGGCGTGTACCAAAAGCACGCACTATACCTGTGTTGACCATGTGCAGGCCCCACAGAAGTAAGGCTACACCGCCAGCAATGTTTACAATAATTTTGGCGCCCATAGCGGTGTCCGGCTGAGAGATAAGATTGCTTACAGCATTGACTATCAGGCTTGGCTAGCAATAAGAAAATGCCACATCAGTAGTAGAAAATAGACAATAAAAAACCCCCAACCGAAGTTAGGGGTTTTTGTGCAGCACTCTGAAACAGTTACAACTTAAACGTTGTCGAACTGGTTCATGGTGTTGTCTTCGCCGCTTGCTTTCAGCGCTGCGTCACCGGAGAAGTACTCTTTATGAGTATCACCGATGTCAGAACCTGCCATGTTCTGGTGACGAACACAGGCAATGCCTTGACGGATTTCTTTACGCTGAACACCTTCAACGTACGCCAACATGCCTTCTTCACCGAAGTAGCCTTTAGC
>LFTS01000239.1 GCA_001513435.1 Gammaproteobacteria bacterium DTU040 | reverse complement strand
TTGGATAATTTAACCTGAGGATAACTTTATATGGCTCGCGTAACCGTTGAAGATTGTTTAGAAAACGTCGATAACCGCTTTGAATTAGTCATGCTAGCAACCAAGCGTGCGCGTCAACTTGCTACCGGAGGCCAAGAGCCTAAAGTTGCAGTCGAAAATGACAAGCCCACCGTATTGGCTTTACGCGAAATTGCAGAAGGTCTGGTTAACAAGCAAACACTTGCCGAAGAAGAGCTTTTTGCAGCGAGCGAACCTTTGTTCGCAGCATTTGACGACAGCGTTAACCAATAAGCTCCTAGGATTTAATGCATGCCGGCAGTTGAGCGCTTAGCAGGAGAAATAGCAGACTATTTAGAGCCCGGGCAGGTTAATTTGGTGCGTCGCGCCTATTACTATGCCGAACAAGCTCATGATGGTCAGTTACGCAGCAGTGGTGAACACTATGTTACTCACCCTTTAGCTGTGGCTACTATTCTGGCTGATATGCACATGGACCATCAAAGCTTGATGGCTGCAATGCTGCATGACGTGATTGAAGATACTGGCATCCCCAAGGAAGCCTTGGTGGGTCAGTTTGGTGAAAGCGTCGCTAATCTGGTTGATGGCGTTAGCAAGCTGACCCAGATGAAGTTCGGCACCAAGGCTGAAGCGCAGGCAGAAAACTTCCAGAAAATGGCTATGGCTATGGCACGCGATATCCGCGTCATCTTGGTCAAACTCGCCGACCGGCTGCATAACATGCGCACTCTGGGCGCACTCAATGCCGAAAAACGCCGCCGAATAGCCAAAGAAACCTTAGAGATTTACGCGCCTATCGCCAATCGTCTAGGCATGAACAGCATCTATGCAGAGTTCGAGGATTTAGGCTTCAAAGCCATGTACCCCATGCGCGCCGAACGCATTGCGTCTGCAGTCAAAGCCGCGCGGGGTAATCGTAAGGAAATTGTTAACAAGATTGAAGAATCTATTGTTAACTGCCTTGCACGCGAAGGAATGCTTGGCGAAGTCAGTGGGCGTGAGAAACACCTGTACAGCATCTACCGCAAGATGCGCGATAAGCGCAAATCCTTCAATGAGATCATGGATGTCTACGCTTTCCGTATTGTCGTAGAC
>LFTS01000053.1 GCA_001513435.1 Gammaproteobacteria bacterium DTU040 | reverse complement strand
GGACCTATACTCATGCGAGTCGATCGTTTAACCAGCCAATTACAAGTTGCTTTATCCGACGCCCAATCCATAGCGCTGGGCCGTGACCACACAGCCATTGAGCCCCTACACCTGATACTGGCTTTGCTCGATCAGCAAGGCGGTGCAATTCGCCCGCTACTGATGCAAGTGGGCTTTGATGTATCCGCATTGCGTGCTGCGTTGGATAAAGAAATTAATCAGTTACCCGTTATTCAACAACCCACTGGTGATATCAGTCTGTCGCAAGACCTAGCGCGCCTGCTGAACCAAGCAGACCGCTTATCACAGCAGAAAAAAGACCAGTACATTTCTAGCGAATTAGTGCTGCTCGCGGCAATGGATGACAACACCAAGCTGGGCAAGATTCTGCTCGGTCAAGGCGTCAGTCGCCAAGCACTAGAGAACGCCATCACCAACCTACGCGGCGGTGCTAGCGTTGACGACCCCAACGCTGAGCAATCACGCCAAGCGTTGGACAAATACACCATTGACCTAACCGAGCGTGCCGAGCAAGGCAAGCTGGATCCGGTGATTGGCCGTGATGATGAAATTCGCCGCACCGTGCAAGTGCTGCAGCGCCGCACCAAAAACAACCCAGTGTTAATTGGTGAGCCGGGCGTGGGTAAAACCGCGATCGCCGAAGGCTTGGCCCAGCGTATTATTAACGGTGAAGTGCCGGACAACCTTAAGGGTAAGCGTTTGTTATCCCTAGATATGGGCGCGTTGATTGCCGGGGCCAAATATCGTGGCGAATTTGAAGAGCGCTTAAAATCCCTGCTCAATGAGCTGGCCAAGCAAGAAGGCCAAGTGATTCTGTTTATTGATGAACTGCACACCATGGTCGGCGCGGGTAAAGGTGAAGGCGCGATGGATGCAGGTAATATGCTCAAACCCGCCCTAGCCCGCGGTGAGCTGCACTGCGTGGGTGCGACCACATTGGATGAGTACCGCCAGTACATTGAAAAAGACGCTGCGCTAGAGCGCCGCTTCCAGAAAGTGCAGGTGGATGAGCCCAACGAAGAAGACACCATTGCCATTTTACGTGGCCTGAAAGAGCGTTACGAAGTGCACCACGGGGTCAGCATTACCGACGGCGCGATCATTGCTGCGGCCAAGCTGTCACACCGCTACATCACCGACCGCCAGCTACCAGATAAAGCCATCGATCTCATTGATGAAGCGGCTAGCATGATTCGCATGGAGATTGACTCCAAGCCTGAAGCACTGGATCGTTTGGATCGTCGTTTAATTCAACTAAAAATCGAACGTGAAGCATTGAAAAAAGAAGACGACGAAGCCACCAAAAAACGCCTAGCTAAGCTGGAAGATGACATTACCGAGTTTGAACGTGAATACGCCGATTTAGAAGAAATCTGGAAATCTGAAAAAGCTGAAGTGCAGGGCTCGGCTCAGCTACAGCAGCAAATCGAGCAATCGCGCCAAGAAATGGAGCTGGCACGCCGTAAAGGCGATTTAAACCGCATGGCCGAACTGCAGTACGGTATTATTCCAGACTTAGAGCGCAGCCTGCAAATGGTCGACCAGCACAGTAAGACTGAAAACGTCCTGCTGCGTAACAAAGTTACCGAAGAGGAAGTCGCAGATGTGGTTTCCAAGTGGACCGGTATTCCTGTGTCGAAGATGCTTGAAGGCGAGCGCGACAAGCTACTGAAGATGGAAGATTTACTGCACACCCGCGTGATTGGCCAGAACGAAGCCGTTACTGCAGTTGCCAATGCGGTACGCCGTTCACGTGCAGGGCTGGCTGATCCGAACCGCCCCAGTGGCTCGTTTTTATTCTTGGGTCCTACGGGCGTGGGTAAAACCGAGCTATGTAAGGCACTGGCTGAGTTTTTATTCGACACCGAAGACGCCATGGTGCGTATTGATATGTCTGAATTTATGGAAAAACACTCGGTCGCCCGTTTAATTGGTGCGCCTCCGGGTTATGTCGGTTATGAAGAAGGCGGTTATCTAACCGAAGCCGTGCGTCGCAAACCCTATTCTGTGATTCTGCTGGATGAGGTGGAAAAAGCCCACCCGGATGTGTTTAACGTCTTGCTACAAGTGCTGGAAGACGGTCGTTTAACTGACAGTCATGGCCGTACGGTCGATTTTCGCAACGCTGTAGTGGTGATGACGTCCAACCTTGGCTCGATGCAAATCCAAGAGCTGGTCGGCGACCATGATGCACAACGCGCCGCAGTAATGGATGCGGTGGGCGCACATTTCCGTCCTGAATTTATCAACCGTATTGATGAGCTGGTAATTTTCGAGCCGCTGGCCAAAGAACAGATT
>LFTS01000122.1:1570-3594 GCA_001513435.1 Gammaproteobacteria bacterium DTU040 | reverse complement strand
CCTAAAGAAGAATATGTTTATAACCGCTGCATTGTAGACCAGCCTTAACCGCACTGCTATAGCTAAAAACTCTACTTACGGCTTGGATGCTGCTATCTAAAAGTGCTGGCCTGCAACTTGATAACCCAAACCGGCAGCAATCTCAGCTAAGTATACGTATAATGCCCAGCCTACTTTGGGAGAGCAGTATGGCCGAGCAGGCACTTAATATCCTTAAAACAGTTTTTGGTTACGACTCTTTTCGCGGTCATCAAGCCGCTATTATCGAGCGCGTTAGTCATGGCGGGGACGCTTTAGTGTTAATGCCCACAGGTGGCGGTAAATCCCTGTGCTATCAAATCCCTGCCCTAGTGCGTGAGGGCATCGCCATAGTCGTGTCGCCCCTCATTGCCCTGATGCAGGATCAGGTCAGCAGCTTAGAAGCACTGGGTATCAGTGCCGCTGCTTTAAATTCCGCCGCCAGTGTTGATGAGCGCCGTGAAACCGCTAATCGTTTGCGTCGCAATGAACTCAAGCTACTTTACCTTGCCCCCGAACGTTTGATGCAGCCGCAAACACTCAGTTTTTTACAGCAGTTGCCGATTAGCTTGTTTGCTATCGATGAAGCTCACTGCGTTTCACAATGGGGGCATGACTTTCGCCCCGAATACCTACAGCTTGGACAATTAGCACAGTTATTTCCTCAGGTACCACGCATTGCTCTTACCGCTACCGCCGACTTGCGCACGCGCACAGAAATTGCTCAACGCCTACAGTTACAGCAAGCTCAGGAATTCGTCTCCAGCTTTGATCGACCTAACATCTTTTATCGTATCACTCCTAAAGACAGCCCGCGCAAGCAGTTATTAGATTTTCTTGCCAGCCGCCAAGGCGATGCCGGTATTGTTTATTGCCTATCGCGAAAAAGCGTTGAAAGTATCGCCGAATTTCTATTAGAAAAAGGCTATCCCGCCCTGCCTTACCATGCTGGATTAAGCAATGAGCTGCGCGCTTTTAATCAGCAACGCTTTCTCAAAGAAGAAGGCATTATCATGGTAGCAACCATTGCCTTTGGCATGGGTATCGATAAATCCAACGTGCGTTTTGTGGCCCACCTAGACCTGCCTAAATCCATTGAAGGTTACTACCAAGAAACCGGTCGCGCAGGGCGTGATGGCTTACCCGCCGACGCTTGGATGGTGTATGGCTTACAAGACATGCTATTTTTAAAGCAGATGCTCGCCAACTCCGATGGCGATGAGCGTTTTAAGCGTGTGGAGCAACACAAACTTGATGCCATGCTAGCGCTGTGTGAGGAAGTGCGTTGCCGCCGCCAAACACTACTGGCTTACTTTGACGAGCAACTGCCAGAACCCTGCGGTAATTGCGATAACTGCGCTGAACCTCCACAACAGTGGAATGCCACTGAAGCGGCACGCCAAGCCTTGTCTGCGATCTTCCGAACTGAACAGCGGTACGGCGTTGGCCATTTAATTGATGTATTGCTGGGACGGGAAAACGATCGCGTGCGTTCCATGGGCCATCAACATTTATCTGTGTTTGGCATCGGTAAAGCACTCAGCGAACATCAGTGGCGCTCTGTGTTTCGTCAACTGGTTGCACGCGGTCTAGTCGATGTTGATGTAGAGGGCTTTGGTGGTTTACGCCTCGCCGAGCAATGCCGCCCCTTACTGCGCGGCGAAGTGCAGCTGCAGTTGCGCCAAGAACTGCCGCAGACCACCTCCAGCACCCCACGCAAGAGCGGCGCCAGCCAATTGGTACGTGACAGTGAGCGACCACAATGGGAGCGGTTACGTGCCTTGCGTCGCAAATTGGCCGAAGAGCAAAACGTGCCTCCTTTTGTTATTTTTTCCGACTCCACTTTATTAGAAATGCTTCGCCGCCAGCCCGAGGTTCTCAGCGATATGGCGGAAGTGAGCGGCGTCGGCGCAGTCAAACTAGAGCGTTATGGTGCTGATTTCTTAGCTATTTTCCAAAACTCTGAAACCAGTGAAACACCAGCTGCATACAGCCAAGATGTCCGT
>LFTS01000122.1:0-1506 GCA_001513435.1 Gammaproteobacteria bacterium DTU040 | reverse complement strand
CTCTTAGATGAGGTTCAGGATGCTTTTCTTGCCACTGAAGACGAGCTGCCAAGCGCCGCACAGATTGCCAATCAGTTCGCTGGACGTATTGATGAGGGTATCATTTATTGTGTGCGCGCTGCTTTGCAGCTAGAGCTGTGCCAAAATTAAGTAGTGGTAAAGGCACAGTGTTTGTTTAACCAGCCAAAACGCTAGCCAAGGCTAAAAAAGCAACCCGTTTTTCACCTTCCACCTATAATTTTATGGCGTTGCGCAGTAGAATAGCGCTTTTATTCTCTGCGTAATCCTTTGGAGCTAAGGCATGTCCGATATTAAAAAGGTAGTTCTGGCCTATTCAGGCGGCTTGGACACCTCGGTTATTCTTAAATGGTTGCAAGATACCTATCAGTGCGAAATCGTTACCTTCACCGCGGACTTAGGTCAGGGCGAAGAAGTTGAGCCAGCGCGTACTAAGGCCCAAGCGCTGGGCGTCAAAGAAATCTATATTGACGACCTGCGTGAAGAGTTTGTGCGCGACTTTGTGTTCCCCATGTTCCGCGCCAATACCATTTACGAAGGCGAATACCTGCTCGGCACCTCCATTGCCCGTCCGCTGATTGCCAAGCGTTTGGTAGAAATTGCTAACGAGACCGGCGCAGACGCTATTTCTCACGGCGCGACCGGAAAAGGCAACGACCAAGTTCGTTTTGAGCTGGGTGCTTATGCACTTAAGCCAGGCGTGAAAGTCATTGCGCCATGGCGTGAGTGGGATTTGCTCTCGCGTGAAAAACTGCTGGCCTACGCAGAGCAGCACAATATTCCTATTGAGCGTCACGGCAAGAAATCCCCCTACTCTATGGATGCTAACCTGCTGCACATCTCCTATGAAGGTGGCGTGTTAGAAGATACCTGGAGCGAGCACGAAGAAGAAATGTGGCGCTGGAGTGTTTCGCCAGAAAACGCACCCAACACACCTACCTATCTTGAATTGACCTACCGTAAAGGTGACATCACTGCCATTGATGGCGTCGACATGAGCCCAGCGCAAGTGCTGACCTATCTGAATAAAGTGGGTGGCGATAACGGTATTGGTCGTGTGGATATCGTCGAAAACCGCTACGTGGGCATGAAAGCCCGTGGCTGCTACGAAACTCCCGGTGGCACCATTATGCTCAAAGCGCACCGCGCAATTGAGTCCATCACGCTGGACCGCGAAGTGATGCACTTGAAAGACGAGCTGATGCCCAAGTACGCCACGATGATTTATAACGGCTACTGGTGGAGCCCTGAGCGTCACATGATGCAGGCGATGATTGATGCCTCGCAAGCCAACGTTAACGGTGTGGTGCGCTTAAAACTGTACAAAGGCAACATCATGGTGGTTGGTCGCAAGTCCGACGACTCACTGTTTGACGCCGCTGTAGCCACCTTTGAAGACGACGCCGGCGCGTACGATCAGCAAGACGCTGAGGGCTTTATCAAGCTCAACGCACTACGCTTGCGCATTGCTGCCAGCAAAGGGCGTAA
>LFTS01000050.1 GCA_001513435.1 Gammaproteobacteria bacterium DTU040 | reverse complement strand
CGCATCCGCGAAGAATTCACCGAACTGGATGTTGAGCCTTTAGCGCTGACTTGGAAGCCAAAACCAACCCCATGGAAAGGTCGCCTTATTTGGGGTGGACTAACAGTTTTCACTCTCTGCGCCTTTATCGTGCAATACATCTACTTTAATTTTGATGACTTAGCGCGCAACGAAAACAGCCGAGTGTGGATACAGCGCCTCTGCCCTGTTATTGGCTGCTCGATGCCAAGCCGGGTCAATGTCGATCTTATAAAAAGCAGTAACCTGATGGTGCGTAAACATCCCGAGTTTAAGGATGCGTTACTGATTGACGCCGTAATCTATAACCGCGCGTCATACGTGCAAGCTTATCCACTCATTAAACTTAATTTTTTAGATGCCGAAAAAAACACTCTGGCAAGTCGCTCGTTCAGTCCAGCTGAATACCTAGGCGGTGAACTGGCTGGCAGCCAACAAATGCCAGCACAGATTCCTATTCGTATTTCTTTTGAAGTACTGATCCCAACCAAACTGGCAGAACACTACAGTCTTGAGTTCCTTTCACCCGAATAACAACTCACTGCCCTGCTACAGTCATTTTTTCAAGCAGTATTGAACCGCTACGAATGCTGCTACGCATGTCCAAGTCATTACCTATCGCCTGTATATTGCGGTACAGATCGCGCAGGTTTCCTGCAATAGTTACTTCCTGCACGGGATACTGTATTTCGCCGTTCTCTACCCAGTAGCCACCGGCACCACGGGAATAGTCACCTGTCACCAGATTTAAACCCTGCCCCATTAACTCAGTCACCAACAAACCCCGACCCATTTGCTTTAGCAAAGCGGCTTGGTTATGTTCGCCGTGGGTAACAAACAGGTTTCGCGCACCGCCGGCATTCGCTGTACTGGGCATGCCCAGCTTGCGTCCTGAATAGGTGCTCAACATGTAACTCACCAAACGACCCTGTTCAACAAAAGGCTTGGCATAGGTCGCCAGCCCATCGCCATCAAACGCACTGCT
>LFTS01000135.1 GCA_001513435.1 Gammaproteobacteria bacterium DTU040 | reverse complement strand
GAAGCCAATCCGGACTGGTTGTTTGTGATGGACCGTGATGCGGCTATTGGTCGTGAAGGCGTAGCGGCTCAACGCATGATGGATAACGAGCTGGTCAATGCCACCACTGCAGGTGCAAAAGGACAGATTGTGTATCTGGAGCCGGTCAGTTGGTATTTGCTGGATAACAGTGGCATAGGCGTGATGCAGGGTAATGTTGATCGCTTAGTGGATGTTTTTTCTAAGTAACTCTTTGAACTGCCTAGCACATACAGAATTGGCAACCAGCAAACCCTGTATGTGCAAGAGTTTCTTTAGCTGCGTATGGCGGCTCTTTCCTAGTAAGCGAATTGTATGGCTGTAACTTCTTCTACAAAGGCTCAACCGCGTATTTTGTTGTGGTTGCTGGGCTTGGTGGTGTTGGTTTTTGTGTTGGCGCTGGTCAGTTTGAATGTGGGTGCCAGCCGCATGAATCTGTTGCATTTGTTTACCCAACCAGATGATCGTATTACGCAGCTGTTATTTGTCAGCCGTTGGCCGCGCACCTTGGCGCTGATTTTAGCGGGCGCTTCTTTAGCTGTGGCGGGTTTGTTGTTGCAAATGATGGCGCGTAATCGCTTGGTTGAACCGTCGATGGTGGGTACGGTCGATGCCGCAGCGCTCGGCGTACTGCTCTGTGCGATTGTTGCGCCAAGTATGGCGCTGTGGCTGAAATTCAGTGTGGTGAGCCTATTTGCCGTCATGGGAACCGTGCTGTTTTTGTCAGTGTTAAAGCGCATTCCATTACGTTCGGCGTTGATTGTGCCTTTGTTGGGGCTGGTGTTAGCCGGGGTGATTGCGGCAGCCAGTGGTTTGTTGGCGCATCAGTTTGAATTGTCACAGGCATTACGCTCTTGGAATAGTGGTGACTTTTCTGCGATTTTGCGTGGTCGTTATGAATTGCTGTGGGTGGCGGCTGGCATCACTGTACTGGCGATGTTATTAGCGGATCGTTTTACCGTGCTTGGCATGGGTAAGGATTTTGCCACTAATGTTGGGGTGAATTATCCGGCACTGCTCGCGCTCGGGGTGCTGTTGGTGTCGATGATTATTGCCAGTGTGGTGGTTATTGCCGGTGCTTTGCCTTTTATAGGTCTGATCGTACCGAATTTAGTGCGTCTATTGACGGGCGATAATGTGCGCCGCGCTATTCCTGTGGTGGCGCTGGCTGGTTCAGCGCTGATGTTGGCCGCCGACTTGTTGGGTCGGGTGTTGATTCATCCCTACGAAATTCCTTCGGCAACGCTATTAGCCATCGCCGGTAGTCTGGTGTTTATCGTGATATTAGTGCGGGGGCGCCGGCAATGGGCTTAACGAAGCGCGGTCGATGGTTGTTAAGTCTTACCGCTGTGCTGGCACTCGGCAGTGTGCTGGGTTTTATGACCCTCAATGTGCACAGCGATTGGGCGTTTATTGTGCAGTACCGCGGCACCCGCTTGCTGGCTATGTTGCTGGTGGCGCTGAGCATGGGGTTAGCCACTGTGGTGTTTCAAACCAT
>LFTS01000198.1 GCA_001513435.1 Gammaproteobacteria bacterium DTU040 | reverse complement strand
GGCGTCTGCTCATCTTGCTGCCATGTCAGCTCTGCGCTGGTTTGCATAGACACCTTACTCCTTTGGAACGCTGATTCCGTCAACTCGCTGGAAGCCGCGCGGCAACTTGTTACCACGCCTGCCACGCTCACCACAATAATGCTGTAGGTCGGTATTTTTCAGGGTTAATGTGCGCTTACCTGACTCAACAACCAAGTTAGCGCCCTCTGGCACTAAAGCAAAATCCACCACCAGCTCTTCACGCTTCGCGGCACGGTCACTGGGGATGCCAATGAGTTTGTTGCCCTTGCCTTTGCTTAGTTGTGGTAAGTCCGTTACGGGGAACAGCAACAAGCGACCGTCCGTAGTAACCACAGCAATCTGCATATTTTCTTGCGTGCGTAGCCGTTTAGGTGTTAATACCTTGGCTGCTTTAGGCAGACTGATTAACGCTTTACCGGCTTTATTTTTGGCCAGCATTTCTTCGCCCTGAATAATAAAGCCATAGCCTGCATCAGACGCTAACACATATAGGTCCTGTTCGTTAGGTAGCAGTACATGCTCAAAGGTCGCGCCAGCTGGGGGGCTTAAGTGACCCGATAGCGGCTCACCATGCCCACGTGCCGATGGTAAAGTGTGCGCCAATAATGAGTAACTGCGCCCACTGCTATCAAGGAACACTGCATGTTGATTAGAACGTCCTAATGCCGCCGCCTTAAACGCATCGCCGGTTCTATAGGCTAATCCTGCAGGATCGATATCATGTCCACGCGCACTGCGTACCCAGCCTTGAGCAGAAACCACCACGGTTACCGATTCAGCAGGTGTTAGATCTGCCTCAGAGAGCGCACGCGCTTCACCACGCGCAACCATGGGCGAACGTCTGTCATCGCCGTAGGTTTGCGCATCGTCTACCAGTTCTTTACGCACCAGTTTTTTCAGTTTCGCCTCACTTCCCAGCAGGCTCAGCAAACGCTCACGTTCTTTACTGAGCTCATCCTGCTCGCCACGGATTTTCATTTCTTCCAAACGAGCTAATTGACGCAAGCGGGTATCAAGGATGTAATCGGCCTGCACCTCCGTGATGCCAAAACGCTCCATCAACACCGCTTTGGGATGCTCTTCGTTACGGATGATTTCAATCACTTCGTCCAGATTTAAAAAGGCGATCAACAGCCCCTCTAATAAATGCAGACGCTTTTCTACTCGGTCTAAACGAAATTGCAGACGTTTACGTACCGTTTCCACACGAAACACCAACCATTCGGTCAGTAGGGTACGCAGATCTTTTACCTGAGGCCGGCCATCCAATCCAATCACGTTCATGTTCACGCGGTAACTGGACTCTAAATGTGTCGTGGCAAACAAGTGCCGCATTAACTCTTGTGTATCCACCCGATTCGAGCGCGGCACAATTACAATACGGCAGGGGTTTTCATGGTCTGATTCATCACGCAGGTCCACCACCATGGGCAGCTTTTTTTCCTGCATTTGTGCAGCAATTTGTTCAATTACTTTCGCACCCGATACTTGATGCGGCAATGCGGTAACAACCAGTTCAGAGTCTTCTTCGTGATACACAGCACGCATGCGTACTGAGCCACGACCTTGCTCATAAAGCTTTAACAGCTCATCGCGTGGCGTAATAATTTCTGCATCGGTTGGGTAATCCGGCCCGGGAATATGTTCGCACAATTCAGTTACTGTCGCGCCTGGGTGATCCAGCAGATGAATACAGGCGGCCGCCACTTCTCTAAGGTTATGCGGCGGTACATCGGTGGCCATACCCACGGCAATCCCTGTCGTACCGTTAAGCAGCAGGTTCGGCAAACGCGCTGGCAACACATCCGGCTCATCCATGGTGCCATCAAAGTT
>LFTS01000265.1 GCA_001513435.1 Gammaproteobacteria bacterium DTU040 | reverse complement strand
CTGTTAAACAGAAAACGGGAAGCATCCACGCCAGCATCTGTCACCTTGCCTTGCAGCAGATTGTTGGCCAGGTTGCGCCCTTCGCCCCAGTTGCGCAACACGTTTCTAACGCTACGACGCACAGGTTTAGGCGTCACAGTACGATAGCCCTTAGCTACTGGCTTGAGTACCCAACGATCCATGGTTTCGTTAAAGCCAAAGACCTTACGGTTCCACGACTCCCACGGGTCTTGTTCATGCACTATTACCCAGTCATCATCCCACTGGTCATCAGCGAGTAAAGGCGGACTCGCCAGCATGCATGCCATAATCAATAAGCCTGAAACTGTGACTCCTTTAATTTGACGCATAACAACCTCCAGCTTTAGGCAAAGCGCCATGTCGTGGTTCCTTTTTTGTCTTCCAATATGACACCTTGAGCGGCCAATTCATCACGAATGCGATCCGATTCTGCCCAGTTTTTTGCTTCACGGGCAGCTAGACGTTGTTGGATCAGGGCTTCGATATCCACAGCAGCCAGTTGCTGCCCGGTTTCTGCCAGCAAAAACGCATCGGCTTCCAGCTGCAAAACACCTAAAGTAGCAGCCAATTCACGCATACGCGCCGCCAGTTGCGCGGCTTGCTGTGCATCACTGTTTTTCAGGCGGTTGATTTCACGCGTCATCTCAAACAACACAGCGCAGGCTTCAGGCGTATTAAAGTCATCATTCATCGCCGCGCTAAAGCGCTCAACAAAAGCATCGCCACCTGCTGGTTTTGCCTGCATATCCAAGCCTTTGAGCGCCAAATAGAAGCGCTCTAAAGCGCCCTTGGCTTCACGCAGGCTGTCTTCGGAGTAGTTAATCGGGCTACGGTAATGGCTGGAAACCAGCAAATAACGCACCACTTCCGGATGGTATTTTTCCAACACATCACGAATGGTGAAAAAGTTACCCAAGGACTTGGACATTTTCTCGCCATCGACGCGCACCGCACCGGCATGCATCCAGGTATTGGCATAGGTTTGACCCGTAGCCGCTTCACTTTGTGCGATTTCGTTTTCGTGATGTGGGAAGACTAAATCTGGCCCACCGCCATGAATATCAAAACTGTCGCCCAAGCAGCAGGTGGACATTACCGAACACTCAATATGCCAACCGGGACGGCCTGCACCCCAAGGTGAATCCCAGCTTGGCTCGCCGGGTTTAGCGGCTTTCCATAGCACAAAATCCACGGGGTCTTCTTTAATTTCGTCCACTTCAACCCGCGCACCGGAGCGCAAATCTTCAACTTTTTTACGCGACAGCTTGCCGTATTCCGCAAACTTGGCCACACGGTAATAGACATCGCCATTGCTCGCCGCGTAGGCATAGTCTTTGTCGATCAAGGTTTGGATCATCTTGAACATGCCGTCGATATGAGCTGTGGCACGCGGCTCTTGGTCAGGACGCAGCACATTTAAGCTCGCCTCGTCCTCGTGCATGGCAGCAATCATGCGTTCGACCAGCTCGGTAAAGGGCTCGTTGTTTTCCTGCGCGCGCTGGATAATTTTATCGTCAATATCAGTGATATTGCGCACATAGGTGACCTTGTAGCCACTGTGGCGCAACCAGCGCGTCGCCACATCAAAAGCCACCATCACCCGTGCATGACCGATATGACAAAAATCGTAGACCGTCATACCGCACACATACATGCGCACATGTTTGTCTTCTAGCGGCTTAAGTGGCTCTTTTTGTTTAGTAAGGGTGTTATAAATCTGCATGGTCATGGCTTATTGCCCCCACGAATCACGCAGGGTAACCGTGCGATTAAACACCAAGTTCTCGGGCGTACTATCAACACTATCCACACAGAAATACCCTTCGCGCTCAAACTGGAAACCTTCGCCGACCTGTGCTTGTGCCAAAGAAGGCTCGGCACGGCAGCCTTTTAGAACAACGAGTGATTCAGGGTTAACGTTTTCCAAGAAGTGTACGTTCTCGCCCTGCTCGTTTTTATCTGGGTTAGCGGCTTTAAACAGGCGGTCATACAGACGTACTTCACACTCAACGCTTTCTGCTGCAGGCACCCAGTGAATCACGCCTTTAACTTTGCGCCCTTCTGGGTTTTTGCCTAGCGTGTCTGGATCGTAAGAACAACGCAGCTCCACCACATTGCCTTCTGCATCCTTTATCGCTTCATCAGCGCGAATCACGTAGCTGCCACGCAAACGCACTTCGGTACCCTGCATCAAACGACGGTAGCCCTTGGGCGGATTTTCTTCGTAGTCGCTGGCATCGATATAAATCTCGCGCGAAAAAGGCAAAATACGTGTGCCCATCTCGGTTTTCGGGTGCTTGGGGAGTTCTAATTGTTCGCTCTGATTTTCTGGATAGTTGGTAATTACCACTTTCAGTGGCTTAAGCACACACATGGCACGGCTGGCGTTGGCATCCAAGTCTTCACGAATACAGAACTCCAGCATGCTCATATCCACCACACCACCGGCACGGTTGACCCCAATCATGTCGCAGAAGTTGCGGATGGACGCTGGCGTATAACCACGGCGACGGAAGCCGCTGATGGTCGACATGCGCGGGTCGTCCCAACTAAACACATGCCCTTCACCAACCAGCTGCTTCAACTTGCGCTTACTGGTGATGGTGTAATTCAGGTTTAAGCGGGCAAACTCATACTGACGCGGCTTGGCTGGCACCGGCAGATGCTCTAAAAACCACTCGTACAACGGACGGTGATCTTCAAACTCCAGCGTGCACATAGAGTGAGTAATCAGCTCAATCGCATCGGATTGACCGTGGGTAAAATCATAACTGGGGTAAATACACCACTTATCACCGGTCTGGTGGTGTTCCGCGTGACGAATACGGTACAACACCGGGTCGCGCATATTCATGTTAGGCGACGCCATGTCGATTTTGGCACGCAATGAGCGCTCGCCTTCTGCAAACTCACCGGCACGCATGCGCTTAAACAGGTCAAGGTTTTCCTCGACGCTGCGCTCACGGAACGGGCTATTTTTACCCGGTTCAGTCAGGCTGCCACGGTACTCGCGGCCTTGCTCAGGCGTTAAATCACACACATACGCCTTGCCGGTTTCAATCAGATGAATCGCCCACTCATACAACTGCTCAAAGTAATCAGAAGCAAAACGTACTGGACCATCCCAATCAAAGCCAAGCCAGTGAATGTCTTCTTTAATCGCATCAATGTATTCTTGCTCTTCTTTTTCGGGGTTGGTGTCATCAAAACGCAAATGACACTGGCCGCCAAATTCTTTGGCCATGCCGAAGTTCAGGCAGATGGATTTAGCGTGACCAATGTGTAAATACCCATTGGGTTCGGGCGGAAAGCGGGTGATAACTTGGCTGTGTTTACCCGAGGCTAAATCCTCTTGAATGAGGGTACGAAGAAAGTTGGCAGCGACTGTAACCGAAGATTCTGGCTTGCTCATGGTGTCCTTAATGCTCTTAAAAGCCCTTTGGGGTAGGCTGATCAAAATAAAACGCTTATCATACCTTAAATTTGTCGTACATCCGACAGCTCTATAATTGTTTAACTAAAATGGTCCGAATCAATGATTAAATTACAAACCAACCACGGCGACATCACTATCAAACTCTTTGCTGATGAAGCACCGGAAACTGTTAAAAACTTTATTCAGTACGTGCAAGACGGACATTACGACAACACTATTTTCCACCGCGTCATTAGTAATTTCATGATTCAGGGCGGTGGTTTTGAGCCAGGCATGCAGCAAAAACCTGTGCGTGCACCCATTAAAAATGAGGCTAATAACGGCCTGTCTAACAAAGTCGGCACCTTAGCTATGGCGCGCACCATGGACCCGCACTCAGCTTCGTCACAGTTTTTTATTAACGTTAGCGACAACGCCTTCCTTGACCACACCTCAGAAACCTCGCAGGGCTGGGGTTACGCTGTGTTCGGTGAAGTGGTTGAAGGCATGGATGTGGTTAACACCATCAAAGCAGTCGACACCACCAGCCGCGCCGGCCACCAAGACGTGCCTCGTGATGATGTGATCATCGAAAAAGCTGAAGTTATCAAAAATTAATTCTTCTGCAGTTCGTGCTGTAGGTCGCGCCTTTAGGCCGGACGGGGTTGCCGCGTGCAGGCCTGCTGTCAGGCTAAAGCCAGACCTACATATTTGTGCTTTTTGTGAGGCCCAACCTGTAAACTCTACTTCTGTTGGAGCGCAACTTTTGCGCGAATGGATTATCCGGCAGCGCCTGAGTTGGCTTAGAGTCCGCATCGCCCAGAAGCTGGGCTCCAACAGTATCTACTAGCCCTTGACGGACACCCAATGCATGATTTTGCTGATTTCAGATTTACATCTGCACGAAAAACGCCCTGATATCACCCAGGCGTTTTTGGCTTTTCTGAATACGTATGCATGCAAGGCTGAGCAGCTTTATATTTTAGGTGACTTTTTTGACGTCTGGATTGGTGATGACGCCATGAGCGAGTTTCACCAACACATCGCCGAAGCGCTACGTAAAGTAGCCGAGCAAGGCACAAAAATCTACCTAATGCACGGCAACCGCGACTTTCTCATCGGCAAACGCTTCTGCCAATTAGCCAACTGCCAGCTATTAAAAGACCCCTCCCTAATCCAAGCTAAGGGCGAAAACATCCTGCTTATGCATGGTGATTCACTCTGCACCAGCGACACGGGCTACCAACGCATGAAACGCCTGTTACGCAACCCCATCAGCCTGTTTATCCTCCGTAACCTGCCGTTAAAAACCCGCCAACGCATCGCCGGAGATCTGCGCCAACAAAGCCGCAGCCGTACCGCCATGAAAGCCAATGACATCACCGACGTCAGCCCTGAAGCCGTTGAACTGACTATGTGCCGATATCAAGTCCACACTCTCATCCACGGCCACACCCACCGCCCCGCTACTCACCCACTGTCACAGGGACAGCGCATCGTCCTAGGCGACTGGGACAACCAAGGCTGGTACGTGCAAATAGATGAGCAGGGTATCGAGTTAAAAGCACTGCCCTTTGCTTAACGCCTCGCGGCAGCTTTCGTAGGAGCGCAAATTTTGCACAATCATCGGTAGGAGCTGGCCATGCCTGCGACAGTGTGTTTGGCGGTGCGGTGTTGGCGGGTGTGGTCTGTGGTCGGATGCATGGCATCCTCCTACCGTGCGGTTGTGATTTTCCGGCGGTGTTTGAGTTGGATTTAGAGTTCGTATCGCCCAGAAGCTGGCCTCCACAAGAGCCGTGTGGAACGCACACCATTAATAGGTGCGTGGTCTATTGAAGGGCTACTGTATTAACAGCCCCTGGCTTTACCATTACTATTTAAAACCTCCTCAAGCTTACCCAAAGAAACCATACGCTTTTCTTTGCTCATTTTAGCGATGTTAGTCAGCTTCCAGCGGACTGCAGGGAGGTTTTTTATATGGTCAAACGGCAAAGCATCCCAGGCTGGTGCTAATAAATACAGGCTATACAGAAACTGCTTCTCACTCTCTGTAAAACCAGTTAGCAAAGTGCGTAACGCCAACTCAGCTGCGTGCTGCAATTCATTTTCAGACGTTTGGCGCAACGTCATGCCTAAAAACTCACCTTTAAAGACAGAGCTGATTGACCGCCACTTAGGTTCTAAAATCTCTTCCATCGGTCTTGGGTGGCTCATGAGGTACACCAAAAAAGCATGTCTAATTGCATCGGTAATACCTTCATTTTCGAGCAGCAACATCACATCAAAAAAATCCCGTGGGTGCTGGCGATCAAAAGTAGCACAAAGCTTGCCGGCATAAAGGTCCTCCAGAGCGACCACGGGTATTTCAGCAAAACCAAACTCACGCTCCACGGCTTCACTCACAGCTCTTAATTCAACAGGAAAAACCGTACCGCGCAGCACTGGGGATAGCTCAACCTGTACAGAAACGCCAGCCTGATTTATCACTAAGCGTAAAGCATCTGCCCTATCCACATAGCTTTTAAAAATATGCGTTGCAGGCAAAGCACGCAAAACACTCTCAGCAATCCGATCCAATGCCTGCTTGATCACACTTAACGCCGCCTCCCTATCCGCATCGGGTACGTAAACCAAATCAACATCTACAGAAAGTCGTGGAAAATCACGCACAAATAAGTTAATAGCAGTGCCACCTTTTAGAGCAAAGCACTTCTCTTGTGCAATAAAAGGCAATATGCGTAACAGCAGCGCTACCTGCAGGTGATAAGGGCTATTTCTATCCATGAAATATCTCCGGTACAGTGATGTTATAGGTGGCGTCTAGCTTACCATCAGCCACTATGCTGCGCTTGCCTGCGCCTAAGTCGTAGTCCTCTGCGTGTAGCTTTTGTCGCCAGGCATGCTGAAAACGATCAGCAAAAAAGAAAAACAAGCGCTTTACTTGCACATGCTTGCACGCCTTTAATAACGAATCCAAACGCCTAGGCGATAAATTAACCAAGCCTTGCATGATGTTATCAGCCTGCTCAAAGCTGATAGTGCTAGGTACTAACGCCAGCACCTCCAAAAACGCTTGCTCTGGCGAAGCTAACAGCCACTCCCCCTGATGTATCGATATCTTTTTTAAACTGCCTGATTTCAACAGCGCTGCGGTATCCCATATTCTGGCTGTGCTGTGCCAGTTAAAACTCGCTGCAATCTTGAGTCTCCCTAACCAGCTTGGCACGGGCAGTGGGCTATACAGTTCGATAACGGTGGAGAAGCTTATATAGTGCGCCAAACCATGTTGAGCTAGCGCACTCAGTCCGCCGACATAGACGGGCCCATCGAGCACTCGATTTAATGATGCCGATACACCTTGCCACGCAACAGGAACATCTGAACGAGTATAAACACCGCGTGTCAATGGCATTAACTTTGCTGATTTCACTGCATTATCAAACGCATGCAAGGTTACACCCTGTGCAAGCAGCCATTGACGCGTCACGAATTGACCGTGAGGAACTAGAGTGAGCCAGTCGTCACGATTTTGTTGCAGGTTTGTGGTTGACATGGTTTATAAAACTCCAGTTTACGGCGAAAATCACCGTAAATATGAGGACAGATAAACCATAGCAAAGAATTGCGTTTAGGTACAAGCGAATTTACGGCGTTAATCGCCGTGAAAAAGATTATTTATAAACCTCTTTTAAATATTTTTGGTTTTGTTTGCGTAGGTTTAAACAAATACACAGGGCGCAAGCTGCCGCTGGAGCTGGAGCTGGAGCTGGATGTTGGAGCGCAACTTTTGCGCGAAGGTGACTAGCCGGCGGCACTTGAGTTGGGTTTAAAGTCCGTATCGCGCATAAGATGCGCTCCCACAAGAGCCGTACCCAAAGATCGGCAGCGCAGCGACCGTTCTACTGTGGGAGCGCAACTCTTGCGCGAACAAACCATCCAACAACACCAAAATCAATCGCGCATAAGGTGCGCTCCCACAGTGAAGCGGTGGTGTGGATCAAAAAACCCAGCCGAGGCTGGGTTTTTTTGTAACTAGGCTAATAAGCAATCATTAGAATGCGTATTTGGCTTGTACACGGAAAGCTGTGCCTTTGTCAGCTAACATACCTTCGTGTGTCTGACCAGCACTGTAGGCTAAACCATCAGTTCTATCGTTAACGCCAACAACCTTGTTAGTTGCTTTAACTCTGGCGTACTGCATTTCGGCGCCCCACTCGATGCCGTTGTCAGCCTGGTAGAAAGCGTTTACCCAAAGACGGCTGGCTTTACCAGATTTATTTTTAGTGGTGCCAGGGCCATTTTTAGCAGGGGTGTGCTTTGCAATTGCGTTTTTGTCCCACTTACTGGTTTCAATCGCAAAGTTAGTGCGCAGCTTCTCGTTGATGCGGTAGGTTAGCGCCGCTGAAGCGTGGGTACCCTTAGCTAAGTCTGCGGAATATGCTGCAGTGTCCAAGTTATTAGGGTTGCCGGCTGTACCACTTGGCAAGGTACCCAAATTCTTATGGGTTGCACCATGGTTATGAGTCAAACCTAGCTTTAAGGTTGCATCACCCATAGGAA
>LFTS01000037.1 GCA_001513435.1 Gammaproteobacteria bacterium DTU040 | reverse complement strand
CAATCTATTTTGATCGAATACAGCTAAAACCAGCGCAGATTAACGCGAACAGAATAACTTAGCAAACACAAAAAGCTTTTTATTTTTATCTTTTGTCGACAATGTTCAGGGTTAGAGTAAAAACATCGTAGCCAAGCCTAGGAAAATAAAGAAGCCACCACTATCCGTCATAGCTGTAATAAGCACGCTGGAACCCAGCGCAGGATCGCGCCCTAGGCGTACCATGGTCATCGGAATTAGTACGCCCATCATCGCGGCTAATAACAGGTTAAGCGTCATTGCTGCAACCATCACCATACCTAAGGCAAAGTAATCATATAACAACCAGGCCACCACACCTATTACACCTCCCCAAATAATTCCATTTATAAAGGCTACGCCCAGCTCTTTGCGCAGCAAACGGTTGGTATTCCCTGTACTCAATTGCTCCAAAGCCATAGCGCGTACAATCATGGTAATAGTCTGATTCCCTGAGTTGCCGCCAATACCGGCAACAATAGGCATCAATGCTGCCAGCGCTACGAGCTTTTCAATTGAATGTTCAAACAAGCCGATAACCCGCGAAGCAACAAAGGCTGTGATCAGGTTAATAGCCAGCCATGCCCAACGGTTAGCGATCGATTTCCATACCGAGGCAAAAATATCTTCTTCTTCACGTAAACCCGCACGACTTAACACTTCTTCTTCTGATTCTTCTCGAATGACGTCAACCATCTCATCAATGGTTAAACGTCCTACTAGACGGCCACTTTTCTCAATTACCGGCGCAGAAATAAGATCGTAACGTTCAAACGCCTGCGCGGCATCTGCACTGTCCTCATCAGGGTGAAAAGTTACCGGATCGTCAGCCATAATCTCAGCAACTTTTTTTTCTGGATCATTAACCAGCAAGCGTTTAATCGGCAGAACGCCTTTCAGATACCCCTCGTGGTCAACAACAAACAGCTTGTCCAAATGGTCTGGGAGCTCTTTTAAGCGGCGCAGGTAACGCAGCACCACCTCCAGCGCCACATCATCACGTACCGTGACCATTTCATAGTCCATGATGGAGCCAACCTGATCCTCCTCATAAGACAATGCTGAGCGCACGCGATCACGCTGCTGCGCATCTAACGCTTCTATCAGCTCATAAACAACATCATGCGGCAGTTCTGGAGCCAGCTCAGCCAACTCATCCACATCCAGCTCTTTGGCGGCAGCAATAATCTCATGGTCATCCATGTCGGCCAGCAGGGTTTCGCGCACCGCATCGGATACTTCAAGCAGAATATCGCCGTCGCTTTCAACACGCACCAACTGCCATACAGTCAAACGCTCATCAAGCGGCAGCCCTTCGAGGATAAAAGCAATGTCTGCAGAGTGCAGCTCAGTAACTGTTTGTTGTAGCTCAGCCAGCACCTGCTCCTGCGCGCTACCCGGTTCTCGCGAATATCCCTGAGATTCATCTATAACATGCAGTCGCTGCAGGCTGTTCACAACTTGGGTAAAACGCTCTTGCAGCCGTTCTTGCGGTTTTTTTACTTCTACTTCTGTCATAGTTAAACCCTAATTTGCGCGCCGAGACTATCGACCACTGCATCACACAGTCATTGTATAGGCTACCTAGCAATGGAACTTGAGCTTTGTGTATAAATAACGGACAAAAAAAAGCCTGCACTTGTGATGCAGGCTTTTTAATATGGCGGACTCAGGAGGATTCGAACCTCCGACCGCTCGGTTCGTAGCCGAGTACTCTATCCAGCTGAGCTATGAGTCCGTGTCGCTTAGTATAAGGCTTTTTGTAACAAAATGTTAGCCTTGCAAACAATCAAACAACATTACTTTACAACGTAAATGGCGGAGAGGGAGGGATTCGAACCCTCGACACCCTTTTGAGGTGTACTCCCTTAGCAGGGGAGCGCCTTCGGCCTCTCGGCCACCTCTCCAACGGGAACGCATCATACCTACTTTTTTATTTATTGCAAAGTAATAATGCAAAAAAGTTTAAAGACCCGACTCTTCCTTTTCTTTTTGTATACGTTGATAGATTTCTTCGCGATGCACAGCGACGTCTTTGGGAGCATCTACACCAATACGCACTTGATTCCCCTTAACTCCTAACACAGTAACCGTTACCTCATCACCAACCATTAATGTTTCACCTACACGGCGTGTTAAAATTAACATTCCACTTCTCCTTGTATAAAGCAAATAAATACAGTCTGCATCTGTATTACTTAGTACACCATCAAAAACAACTCAACGGCACATTTTTTCTATCAAGTTAAATACCTTGATATCAAAAATTTTTTATTAGGCATGAGCCACAGTTGGCACATCCAAACCAAACTCTGAATGCAGCGCGCGCACTGCTAATTCGGTATATTTTTCATCAATCACCACAGAAACCTTTATCTCTGAGGTGGAAATCATTTGGATATTAATATTCTCTTTCGCCAACGCTTCAAACATGCGGCTTGCCACCCCTGCATGGGAGCGCATCCCAACACCTACGATAGACACTTTGGCTATGCTAGTAGTTCCGGCAATATCACGCGCGCCTATCTGCTCAGCAGTCTTGCGTAAGATATCCATAGCTTTTTCGTAATCTAAACGGGCAACAGTAAAGGTTAAATCAGTGGTGTTGTCTTCCGCCACGTTCTGAACAATAACATCCACTTCTATATTCGCTGCACTGATGGGGCCTAAAATCTTAAAGGCTACTCCCGGAGTGTCTGGCACACCACGAATAGTAAGCTTGCTTTCATCACGAGTAAACGCAATACCTGAAATAATTGGCTGTTCCATAGAGTTTTCTTGCTCCAGCGATATCAAAGTTCCCGGCCCATCCTGAAAGCTATGCAGCACTCGTAAAGGCACATTGTATTTACCCGCAAACTCCACTGAACGAATCTGTAGGATTTTTGAGCCTAGACTGGCCATCTCCAACATTTCCTCGAAGGTTATGCGGTCAAGCCGGCGCGCATTGGCAACCACGCGCGGGTCGGTTGTGTAAACGCCATCCACATCGGTATATATCTGGCACTCGTCAGCCTTTAACACAGCCGCCAAAGCCACAGCAGTGGTATCTGAGCCGCCGCGACCTAAGGTTGTAATGCTATTGTCAGGGTCTATGCCTTGGAAACCAGCGACCACCACCACTTTCCCTGCATCCAGCTGTTGGCGCACATGCGCGCCGTCAATGTCTAGCACTCTGGCTTTTCCGTGCGCTGAATCGGTTCTAATGGGCACCTGCCAACCCGTAAAAGACACCGCCGGCACGCCAGCCTTCTCTAGCGCCATAACCAATAAAGCGATAGTAACCTGTTCACCGGTAGAGACCATGACATCCAATTCGCGCGGCGATGGTGTACTACTAATTTGTTTAGCCAAGTCCAACAAGCGATTGGTTTCGCCACTCATGGCTGACACCACCACGACCAACTGATCGCCCGCGCGATGAAAGCGCTGTATTTTAGCGGCCACCTGTGCGATTCGCTCAACATTAGCTACCGAACTGCCACCAAACTTTTGTACCAATAAAGCCATTTAAGTTTGCTCTTAATCCATCAATTTGCTTGCAAAACAAAGTTTTCAGCTAGCGCTAACGCTGTCGCCAGCTGGCTCGCATCGGTTCCGCCGCCTTGCGCCATGTCAGGACGACCACCTCCTTTACCGCCTACTTGAGCGGCAACTTGACGCATTAAATCGCCAGCCTTAAAGCGTGCGGTTAAATCTTTAGTAACTCCTGCTACTAGCACAACGCGATCATCCAGCAGCGAGCCTAATAAAATCACGCCGCTACCCAGCTTGTTCTTTAACTGATCAACCAGCTCAAGCAAGGCCTTATTATCCAACCCATCTAGCTGTGCTGCTAATACCTTCACACCATTGACTGTTTGCGCCTGTGCGACCAAATCGCTACCAGCCGCACTGGCCGCCTTGGCTTTACTTTGCTGCAGCTCTTTTTCTAGCGTTTTATACTGCTCTAGCACCGCTTGCAGCTTGTCTACCAGATTATCGCGATTAGCCTTGACCATACTCATCAACTGCTTAACCGTGCCTTCAGTGTTTTTCAGCCATTGCCAAGCCAGCTCACCCGTAATCGCCTCGATACGACGCACACCGGCTGCCACACCGCCTTCACTAGTGATTTTGAACACACCTATATCACCGGTGCGCTTGGCGTGTGTACCGCCGCAAAGCTCAACTGAATACCCATCACCCATGCTTAACACACGGACTTCATTACCGTATTTTTCACCAAACAAAGCCAAAGCGCCTTTTTTCTTGGCGGTTTCAATATCGGTCAGCTCAGTACAAATTTCGGTATTGTTGCGAATATGCTGGTTTACGCGGTCTTCTAGCGCGGTTATTTGTTCTGCGCTCAGGGCTTCAAAATGACTAAAGTCAAAACGTAAACGCTGGCTGTCAACCAAAGAACCTTTTTGCTGGACATGCTCACCCACGATTTCACGCAGTGCTGCATGCAATAAGTGCGTGGCCGAGTGATTCAGCACAGTCGCTTGACGCACTCCAGAATCCACCTGCGCTTGCACCCAAGTGCCGTTATTCAGCTCACCTTCGAGCAGCATGCCATGATGTAAGAATGCATCACCCGCCTTGGTCGTATCGCGCACTTCAAACCGCACGCCTGGCGCCAGCAAATAGCCGCAATCACCCACCTGACCACCTGACTCAGCGTAGAAAGGTGTTTTATCCAACACCACGACCAGCTCATCACCAGCGCTAGCGTGCTCAGCCGTTTGACCGTCTTTTAGCAAACTCACTATTTGCGCGCTGGCTTCTAAGTCAGTGTAACCAAGGAAGTCGGTCTGCCCCTCTACTTTGATTAAGCTGTTGTAATCAATACCGAAAGAGCTGGCTGAGCGTGCGCGCTCACGTTGCGCTTGCATCTCTCGCTCAAAGCCTTCTTCATCCACAGTTAACTCGCGTTCACGGGCAATATCAGC
Organism: Gammaproteobacteria bacterium DTU040; assembly: GCA_001513435.1. Lineage (GTDB taxonomy): Bacteria > Pseudomonadota > Gammaproteobacteria > Pseudomonadales > Pseudomonadaceae > Thiopseudomonas > Thiopseudomonas acetoxidans. The sequence goes on along the minus strand of LFTS01000037.1, from coordinate 11,920 downwards.
GGTTAAATCCATGGGAAAACCGTAGGTGTCATAGAGTTTAAACACTACTTCACCGGGGATAACTGTGCCGGATAACTCTGCCAAGTCTGCTTCTAAAATGCGCAACCCCTGCTCAAGTGTCTTGGCGAATTGTTCTTCTTCGTTTTTAAGCACACGCTCAATCTGCGCTTGTTGTTGCTTTAACTCAGGGAAAGCGTCGCCCATTTCTGCAACCAAAGCGGCGACAATTTTGTAGAAAAAGCCGCTTTGTGCGCCTAGCTTGTGTCCATGGCGGCACGCACGGCGAATGATGCGCCGCAATACATAACCACGCCCATCGTTAGCAGGTAATACACCGTCGGCAATCAGGAAGCTGCACGAACGAATATGGTCAGCCACCACTTTTAATGAGGGGTCATCGTTATTTTCACAGCCGATTGCAGCAGCCGCTGCGGTTAGCAAGTTTTGGAATAAATCGATTTCATAGTTGGAGTTCACATGCTGCATCACTGCACTAATACGCTCCAAGCCCATCCCGGTATCCACACTAGGCGCAGGCAAAGAATGCATCTGACCGTCCGCAGTACGGTTAAACTGCATAAATACGTTATTCCAAATTTCGATATAGCGATCGCCATCTTCTTCAGGAGAACCCGGTGGCCCACCCCAAATATGTTCGCCATGGTCGAAAAAGATTTCCGTGCAAGGTCCACAAGGACCTGTATCACCCATGGCCCAGAAGTTATCTGACACATAGGGTGTATCGCCTTCATCACCGATACGAATCAAGCGCTCTGCTGGCACACCAATTTCTTTGTGCCAAATATCATAAGCTTCGTCATCGGTGTGATACACAGTCACCCAGAGTTTTTCTTGGGGTAGATTTAACCAAGCTTCGCTGGTTAGAAACTCCCATGCGTAATGAATTGCATCGCGCTTGAAGTAGTCGCCAAAGCTGAAGTTACCCAGCATTTCAAAGAAAGTGTGGTGACGTGCGGTATAACCTACGTTTTCTAAGTCGTTATGCTTGCCACCTGCACGCACACATTTCTGACTGCTTGCCGCACGGGTATAGGGACGCTTTTCGAGTCCTAAAAAACTGTCTTTAAACTGATTCATTCCAGCGTTGGTAAACAACAAGGTGGGATCATTGTCCGGCACCAAGGAACTGGAAGGTACACGCGTGTGCCCTTTTTCTTCAAAAAACTTTAAGAAAGCTTCGCGAATTTCAGCGCTTTTCATAGGGTTATCCATCACTTAAAATTGCAACAGGTAACTGCATCCAATTAGCAGTCACACAAACTAATACATTCTCAGTCAACATGCTCATTAATTAGACTAAACAGCCTCATAGATGATTTCTATCAAACCATGGCTAGCTGTTTTTTATTTAATCATGCTGACAGTCGGGGCCATGCTCGTGCTCATCGTCATCAGCGTAGCCCTCGGCAGATTCCATCTCTAATTCCAAACTCACTAGATTGGTCGCCATAGGGCGCAATAAAAGATTGGCATACTCGGTATCCCCCTCTTCTACATCTACGCCAATCATTAACTGATTACCGCCAACATGCTGAATCCAGATCTCTTTGCCTTGCCAAATAACGGCTATACGTGAACAAGAGGTTTCTAGCTGAGTGCCATCAGCATCTTCTAAAAGCACAGCAAAGGGTTTATTCATTTGTTTGTCTCGTCATTTTCGGTAATTTTTTGTACAGCTCGCTCAAAACGCTGCAAGCCTTCTTCAATTTCAGTGGGCTCAATAATTAAGCTGGGGGCGAAACGTACCACGTCTGGCCCAGCCATCAACACCAGCAAATTTTCTTTTTCAGCAGCGGCCAAAAACTGTGCCGCTTTGCCTTGCCAAGCTTCACTGAGCACTGCGCCAATCAACAAACCTTTGCCACGTACCTGCTGAAAAACACCGTACTTCTCACCCAGTTGCTGCAAGCGTTGCGTAAATATCTCGCCGCGCTCTAACACGCCTTGCAACACAGTCGGCGTATTAATAATATCTATCACTGCACCGCCCACAGCACATGCCAAGGGGTTACCGCCAAAGGTTGTACCGTGCGTGCCGACACTAAAGTGCTTGGCATAACGTTCTAATGTGAGCATGGCAGAGACTGGAAAACCACCACCCAAACTTTTAGCTATGGTAAGAATATCCGGCTCAACACCATAGTGCTCATAAGCAAATAACTTACCTGTTCGCCCCATACCGGTTTGCACTTCATCAAAAATTAATAGTGCTTGGTGCTGCTCACAAAGCTCACGCACCTGTTGCAGATAGGCTAAATCAGCCGGTAAGACACCGCTTTCGCCCTGAATAGGCTCAAGAATCACGGCACAGGTGCGACTTGAAATAGCCTTTTCCATGGCCGCAATATCATTGTAAGGCACATGCGTAATGCCTTCAGGACGCGGACCAAAACCTTCAGAATACTTTGGCTGCCCACCGACATTGACGGTAAAGACTGTACGTCCATGAAAGCTATTAACCGTTGAAATAATTTCGTGCTTCTGCGGACCAAAATCGTCATGAGCAACTTTGCGCGCCAGTTTTAACGCGGCTTCGTTGGCTTCAGCGCCGGAATTACTAAAAAACACACGCTCAGCAAAGCTGGCTTTAATAAGTTTGTCAGCCAAGCGTAGCGCGGGCTCGTTAGTAAACACGTTAGACACATGCCAAAGCTTCTGTGCTTGCTCAGTTAGCGCTTGCACCAATGCTGGATGGCAATGCCCCAGCGCATTTACCGCAATGCCGCCAGCAAAGTCTATGAGTTCGCGTCCACTCTGATCCCATACGCGCGAGCCCATGCCGCGCACAGGTACAAACGCTGCGGGCGCATAATTGGGGACCATCACTCGATCAAAATCAGCCCGCTCGACTGGGGCTTGTTGCGTGGACATGAAACACTCTCCTTTCTAAACGGACAAGGCTGGCATACGCCAGCCTTAATAAAACCTAATATAAACGATTTGAGTTGCTTAGTTTAAACCTATAACAGCGACTACACTAGAGCACAGGCAGTCTCTGTTACGCTCTTTTTGCTCTTTTCACTAAACCAAGACAAGCGCTCTTTCAGGGAAACCACCTCACCCACTATGATCAAGCTAGGGCTTTGTACCTGCTCGGCAATAATTTTAATAGCGATATCGGCTAAACAACCAACAATAACTCGCTGCTCGGGCGTAGTACCACGCTCAATAACTGCTACCGGTGTTTCTGATGAGCGTCCGTGCGCCATTAGCTGTTTAGCTATATCAGGCAAAGTACCCAAACCCATATAAAACACCACTGTCTGGCTGTTAGACACAAGCTCAGTCCAGGGTAAGTTTAAGCTGCCATCCTTTGGGTGCCCGGTAACAAAGCGTACCGACTGCGCGTAGTCTCTATGGGTTAACGGTATACCGGCATAGCTAGAGCAACCCGCAGCAGAGGTAATTCCCGGCACCACTTGAAACGGCACACCGTGCTGGGCTAGTTCTTCGATTTCTTCTCCGCCGCGACCAAAAATAAAAGGGTCACCGCCTTTTAAACGTAACACCCGTTTGCCTTGCTTGGCCAGGTCAACCAGTTTTTGGTTTATTTGCTCTTGCGGCAAACTGTGATTCGAGGCTGCTTTACCTACATAGACCCGGTCTGCGTCACGGCGGCACATGTCCACAATGGCCGGCGCTACTAAGCGGTCATACAGCACCACATCGGCTTGCTGCATCAAGCGTAACGCTTTAAAGGTCAGCAAGTCTGGGTCGCCTGGGCCAGCGCCGACCAAATACACCTCGCCCTGCGTTTTAGCTTGCGGCGCGTCCAACTTATTCTGCACTGCTTGTTCAGCCTGTTGGATTTTCCCTGCAAATACTTGCTCAGCAATCGGCCCCTGTAATACTTCTTCCCAAAATACGCGTCGCTCATCTACCCCAGCGAGACGATCTTTGGCCTGCTGACGAAACTTTTGTGCCAATTGCGCCAAGCGACCGTAAGTGGCTGGAATCACCGTTTCTATTTTTGCACGCACTAAACGCGCTAACACAGGCGCATGTCCACCACTGGATACAGCTACCATTAAAGGTGAACGATCAACTATGGCTGGGAATATAACTGTACACAGCTCAGGGGTATCCACTACGTTAACCGGAATACCCAGTTGTTTGGCTTCGTGCGCGACCTGCTGATTAACCGAGAAATTTTCTGTTGCGGCAATGACCAAACAATAACCAGCGCACGTACCCGCCTGATATGCCTGCAGCTCATAGGTGCCACCATGCTTTTGCAACAGTTGTTCTAACTGTGGGTGTATCTCCAGGGTAACCACGTGCACTAAAGCACCGGCCTGGCACAGCAAATGTGCTTTGCGTAACGCAACCTCTCCACCACCCACTAATAGTACGGGTTGCTGCTGCAAGCGATGAAATAACGGCAAATAATCCATATTTATTCCTTAACGGCTCTAGCAGCCTAACCATGATAGTGATGCTGTGGCACTGTACGAACAAAGCAGCTAAAAGGCTATTGTTTCAAATCAAGTTTAAATTTTAGCATGGCTACGCTTACCTAAATGCTGCTAGGCGTTAATCACCTCAATGCCACCCATATAAGGTTGCAACACCGCGGGTACACGAATACTGCCATCAGCTTGTTGATAATTTTCAATCACCGCCACCAGAGTCCGCCCAATTGCTAGTCCTGAGCCGTTAAGCGTATGCACTAATTCTGTCTTGCCTGATTCTGGATTACGAAAGCGCGCCTGCATGCGGCGTGCTTGGAAGTCTGTACAGTTGGAGCATGAAGAGATTTCGCGGTACTTATCTTGGCTTGGCACCCACACTTCTAGGTCATAGGTTTTGCTGGCAGAAAAACCCATATCACCCGTACACAGCGCCATTACTCGATAAGGCAGCTCTAATGCTTGTAGGATTTTCTCAGCATGGCCAGTCAGCTCTTCCAGCGCGGCAAAAGAGTGCTCGGGGTGCACAATTTGTACTAGCTCTACCTTGTCAAACTGATGCTGGCGAATCATACCGCGCGTATCACGACCGGACGCTCCGGCCTCACTACGAAAACACGGACTGTGTGCTACGAGTTTAATCGGCAGCTGTTGCGCTGCCAAAATTTCACCCGCCACCAGATTGGTTAAGGACACCTCAGCCGTTGGGATCAAATACAAGGGCGTTTGTTCAGCACGTTCAATACGAAACAAGTCCTCAGAAAACTTTGGCAACTGACCCGTACCCTGCAATGCGCTGGCTTGCACCAAGTAAGGCGTATAGGTTTCCTGATAACCGTGCTCAGCGGTATGAGTATTCAACATAAATTGCGCCAGTGCTCGGTGTAAACGGGCAATGCCATTGCGCATGACGGCAAAGCGCGCACCTGATAGCTTGGCCGCATTAGTAAAATCAAGACCACCCAGCTGCTCACCTAACTCAACATGGTCTTTCACCGGAAAACCAAAGGTTTTAGGCTCACCCCAACGGCGTATTTCTTGATTATCGTTCTCATCTGCACCCACAGGTACGGAGGCGTCAGGCAGGTTAGGCATACCGAGCAAAATATCATCGATGGCTTGCTGCACCTGTTCTAGTTCTTGCTTGGCGCTATCCAGATCCGCGCCCAGCTGGTCGACTGCCGCCAACAAAGGGGCAATATCTTCTCCACGTGCTTTGGCTTGACCAATGTATTTTGCACTACTGTTGCGCTCGGCTTGTAACTGCTCGGTACGCGTCTGCACTTCTTTGCGTTGTGCTTCTAAGGCCTCAATGCGCGCAACGTCTAAAACATAGCCTCGCGTCGCTAAGGCTTCTGCCAGTTGCTGTGGCTGTGTACGTACTGTTCTTGAATCCAGCATAAATACTCACTTATTGTGTTTTGTGTTCACTAAAAATTAATAATCAAGCAACTAAGCTTCTACCTATCCACCAACCGCACCCCGTCGCCAGCACTGCACCCACAAGGGTCAATAGCAGATAAACACCCGCTTGCAGTAAGCGGTCGCTGGATAACAGCTGCCATAACTCAAGAGAGAATGCAGACAGGGTGGTAAAACCACCAAGTATACCTGTGATCAACGCTAAGCGAAGCAGTGGGTTTTCTGCACGAGTAGCGAAATAAGCCGCTGCAATACCAATTAACAGGCTGCCTAGCAGATTAACTAGCAAAGTGCCCCAGTACGCCGACACGTGCTGACTGACCAGCAAGCCACTTAGATAACGCAACACACTACCTAGGGCACCGCCCAAGCCAACCCAGATGATGGCGCTCATTGCTCACCTCGACGCTGACGTGGGCTTTGCTGATCCAGTTGGCGTAAAAACTCAAGCTTTTCAGCAATCTTGATTTCTAGTCCGCGCGGCACAGGCTGATAATACTGCTGCGGCGTCATATCCTCAGGAAAATAATCTTCACCTGCTGCGTAACCATTAGGCTCATCATGGGCATAGCGGTATTCATCACCATAACCCAGGTCCTTCATTAAGTTGGTTGGTGCATTACGCAAGTGCAAGGGCACTTCTAGCGAGCCCTGCTGCTGCGCATCACGCCGTGCTGCATTGTAAGCCATATACACCGCGTTACTTTTTGCCGCGCAAGCCAAATAAATAATTGCTTGTGCCACCGCCAGCTCACCCTCGGGACTGCCTAAACGCTCCTGCACCTGCCAGCCCGCCAAGCACAGACTTAATGCACGCGGGTCCGCATTGCCAATATCCTCACTGGCCATGCGTACTACGCGGCGGGCAATGTAAAGGGGATCGCAACCGCCATCCAGCATGCGTGTATACCAATACAACGCCGCATCCGGATCGGAACCCCGCACTGATTTATGCAGTGCGGAAATTTGGTCGTAAAACGCTTCGCCGCCCTTATCAAAACGGCGCAAGGTTTCGCCCAATACTTCACCCAGCAACTCTTCGCTAATAGTTTGCCCGTCTTCGACCAAGTCTGCGGCATTTTCCAACAGGTTTAATAACCGCCGACCATCGCCATCAGCGGCGCGCACCAATAACTCTATTGCCGCTTCATTGAGCTGCAAACCTCGCGCCGACAAGCCTCGCGGCTCAGTTAAAGCACGCTGCAAGAGTTGTTTAAGTGCTGCCTCATCTAGGTTTTTTAATACATAAACCCGTGCGCGTGACAACAACGCATTATTTAACTCAAAAGAGGGGTTTTCTGTGGTCGCACCAATAAAAATAAAAGTGCCGTCTTCCACATAGGGTAAAAAAGCATCTTGTTGACCTTTGTTAAACCGGTGCACTTCATCAACAAATAAGATACAACGACGTCGATTCTGAGCTGCCTGAAACTTAGCTTCTTCAACCGCTTGACGAATTTCCTTAACCCCAGCCATTACCGCCGACAGAGTAATAAAGTGCGCGTCACTGACCTTGGCCAGCAAGCGCGCCAACGTCGTTTTACCGACTCCAGGTGGTCCCCAAAACAGCATCGAGTGCAAAGCTCCCTGTTCGATGGCTTCACGCAGGGGTTTGCCACGCGCCAGAATATGCTGCTGACCTACATACTCATTTAGGTTCTCTGCCCGCAGTCGCGCAGCTAGCGGTTGAGTTAAAGGCTCATTAGCAAACAAACCCATTGTTATTCCTCAATAACATCAACACCTTCAGGTACGTTGAACTGAAATAGAGAGTCATCCATAGCGGTATTCATTTTAAGATCAAAAAAGTAAAGATTGGTTTTTTGTCCAACCGCATCTTCAAGCTGCATATCATTAATCAAGCCATCGCGAAACGACAATCGCAGGCGATCAAACAGAGTATCCTTGGCCTTTGGCGTCAGGACAAAATCAACTATCGAGCGGTTTTGCTGATACTCAACAAAAAAACCTTCTTCGATTTGCGCCATATCACCAGACAGCAACAATGCAGGCGTGTGGGTCATGCGCTCATCTAGGGTCTGAATCGTCACCTGCATCAAGTCTGGGTCATACAGCCACACTGTTTTACCATCCGAAACCAATTCTTGCTGCATAGGCTCTTCAGTATGCCAAGTAAATTTACCGGGACGCTTCAGGCTCATATGTCCACGGGCTTCCTGAATCCGCACACCACTACCATCCAGCGTTAGCTGAGTAAAATCGGCATCTATGGTGTGTGCATCAGCTAACAAAGCTGTCAGTTTTGCAACAGCCGTTGACTGTTCTTGCGCCTGGGCAATCCCAATCAAGGAAATCAATCCCAACAATGCGGCAGTTAAGCTACGTTTTACACTCACTATATTCATCATAATATTCCCAAATTAATCTTTAACAGGCGGTGGCGCTAACACATCGCGCGAACCGTTATGTGCTGCCGATGAAACAACTCCAGCCGCTTCCATCGCATCAACTATGCGAGCCGCACGGTTATAACCCACTCTAAATTTACGCTGTACTGAAGATATGGAGACGCGGCGTTCTTCGGTAACAAAACGCACCGCCTCATCAAACAAAGGGTCATCTTCCAAGTCTTCGCCACCCTCAAAAGAACCTGTACTTTCTTCTAAACCAGCTAAAATCTCTTCAATATATTCTGGTGCGCCTCGAGCCTTCCACGCATCAACCACACGATGCACTTCATCATCAGCGACAAAAGCGCCATGCACGCGAATCGGCAAACTGGTACCAGGTGGCAAATACAGCATATCTCCATGACCTAACAGCTGCTCAGCCCCGCCCTCATCCAAAATCGTGCGCGAATCGATACGGCTAGAGACTTGGAAAGCAATACGCGTCGGGATGTTGGCTTTAATCAAGCCAGTAATGACATCTACCGAGGGTCGCTGCGTCGCTAAAATCAAATGAATACCGGCAGCGCGGGCTTTTTGTGCAATGCGCGCAATCAGCTCTTCAACTTTCTTACCGACAATCATAATCATATCGGCAAACTCATCCACCACCACTACGATAGTAGGCAACTTATCCAAAGTTGGCCGCACATCATCAACATGTTCTTGCTTAAAGGTGGGATCCGCTATGGGCTCACCCGCTTCTATGGCTTCTTTCACCTTGCGGTTGTAGCCCGCCAAGTTACGCACGCCCAGCATCGACATCAGCTTGTAGCGACGGTCCATTTCTGCCACACACCAGCGCAAAGCATTAGCGGCTTCTTTCATGTCAGTCACAACCGGACAAAGCAGGTGCGGAATGCCTTCGTAAACAGACAGCTCCAGCATTTTTGGGTCAATCATGATCAGGCGCGCATCATCAGGTGAGGATTTAAACAGAATGGATAAAATCATCGCATTCACCCCCACAGACTTACCCGAACCTGTAGTTCCTGCCACCAGTAAATGCGGCATCTTGGCTAGATCAGCAATAATTGGCTTACCACCAATATCATGCCCCAAGCCTAAAGCAACCGGTGATTTCGCATCATCAAACTCTGGCGTTTCTAGCACCTCAGCAAAACGCACTATCTGTCGGTCTTCGTTAGGAATTTCAATACCTACCGTAGTTTTTCCCGGAATAACCTCAACCACCCGCACGCTAAGCATCGCCAGCGAGCGCGCTAAATCTTTAGCCAAATTAGAAATACGACTGACTTTAATACCGGGGGCTAATTGAATTTCAAAACGCGTCACCACAGGCCCCGGATGCACGGACTCAACCTGCACCTCGACACCGAACTCTTTTAACTTGATTTCTAGCAGGCGCGACATTCCCTGTAAGGATTCTTCTGAATAGCTTTGCTTTTTCGGCTTGGGACGATCCAGTAACGATAAAGGCGGTAGCGTACCGGCCATCGCCTCATCAACAAACAACGAGGTTTGTTTTTCCTGCATGGCTCGACGACTTGGTTGTTGCACACTGCTGTCCGGCAAAGAAATAACAGGCTCTTTGCGCCCTGCGTTGCCTTGCACCCGTTTTGCTAGCTGCTCCTCACGCTTAACAATGCGTTCACGCGCGCGGTTTTGCTCATCGCGATCCGTAATTCTCGGTGCCACTACCTGCGCCACCTTCTCATCGATATCACGTTGGCGCTGCTGCTCAGTACGGCGTTGATAAAAAGTCTCTCTAGAGTCACGTATCTTGACTACGCAGCAATTCACAGCGGCTAAAGTAAGCTCACCCACCAATTCCATGACACGAAACCATGATAAATTAGTAAATAAAGTGACGCCCAATAAAAACAGCGCCAGCAGCAGAACGGTTGCCCCCTGCACATTAAGTAACTGTTCAAGCGGCGGAGCTAAGACTTTGCCAAAAATATTGAAATTATTCGGTGAGTTTTCTGGCTGTTCAAAATGCAATCTAGCCAACGCAGCACCCGAACCCAGCAGCAACAGCAAACCAAAAGAACGGACGACCAACAATGCAGGACGCCATACAAAGGCTTGGTTGCGTCCTTTAAACATCATGAATACTTTAAGCATCAGGAAAAAAGGCAGCAACCAAGCGAAATAACCCAGCAAGCTAAATAACACATCTGACAGCCATGCACCCACCAAACCACCGGCGTTTTCTATTTGCTCACCCGCTCCCACCGCGCGAGTAAAGCCCGGATCTTCAGTGCTAAAACTCAGTAAAATCATCCATAAAAAAACACAGAGGGCGGCCAGCAATATCAGCAGACCCTCTTTTAGCCGCAGCCTAAGCTGCTGCTTCCAAGGAGCTTTTTCAGTTAAAGAAGTAACAGGCTGCTTCAAAGACGAACCTCAAAAAACAAAAAATAAATTTACAAGCCACGACAAGGCGGCACAGGCTGTTTACCGCTGGAAACACATGCTGTAATAGCCATACAAGCACTTTATTATAGACTCGCTATACTTGCGTGGATTACACATATCCCAAATAGCAGAGTATTGTACGTCCTTATATGGATTTTTTCATGCACGGCTAGACAGAATAATCAAAGCAGATTGCATAATCTGACCAGCACTCTAAACTCTTGTTTCATTTTACCGTACTGATACCCATGACTTTTTGGCTTAAGCACAACACAACTGACTTCCCATCTCTGCAAAAAGCATTGCGCCAACCCAATGGTTTGCTCGCTATGGGTGGTGATTTATCCAGTCAGCGCCTAATTGCTGCTTATCGCCATGGCTGTTTTCCTTGGTATGCAGAAGGTCAGCCGTTGATGTGGTGGTCACCCGACCCGCGCACTGTGGTATTTCCTAACCAACTACATATACCGCGCAGCCTGAAAAAAAACATTAAACGTGGCACGTTTCAAGTTACTTATGACCAGGCTTTTGCGCGCGTCCTCAGCGCCTGCGCCGAACCACGCAGCACAGATTCCGGCACTTGGATAACTCCTGCTATGCAAGCAGCCTATTGTGAACTGCATAAACTTGGCTATGCACACTCCGTTGAAGTGTGGCACCAGCAGCAACTCGTTGGCGGCTTGTATGGTATCGCTATTGGTCAGTTATTTTTTGGTGAGTCAATGTTTGCCCGCATGAATGATGCTTCCAAAGTGGGTTTTGTCACCCTAGTACAAGACCTTAAAGCCGCAGGTTTTGTATTAATTGATTGCCAAATGCACACCGAGCACCTAGCTCGTTTTGGTGCGCAAGAGATAAATCGCAGTGAGTTTGCTGACTATCTAGCCCAACACTTAGATAAGCCAAACACTATGCAGTGGAATACGCATGAATAACTCTCAGAAACTGCCACTTTTTTTAACCCAAGCGCAGCCTTGTAGCTACCTTGAAGAAGAAAGCCAGTCACTTTGCCTCGATCCACAAGCACCTATCAACGCTTCAATTTTTAGCGTGCTCTCAGAGCAAGGTTTTCGCCGCAGCGGCCAGTTTGTTTATCGACCACACTGCCCCGCCTGCAACGCCTGCGTACCGGTACGCGTGCCTGTAGCCAGCTTCACGCCTAACAAACAACAGCAACGCGTGCTAAAGCGCGGCGCACAACTGACCGTAACCGAACACCAGCCACGCTTCACTTACGAGTACTTCAAGCTGTATCAACGCTATATCGAACAGCGTCAT
>LFTS01000250.1 GCA_001513435.1 Gammaproteobacteria bacterium DTU040 | reverse complement strand
ACAGCAAGGTCTTTCACGCTCAGCAGCGGCTTATTTCCTTGGGTCAAATGCATCGCGTGCCGCCTCACCAATAAAAACCAATAAACTTAGCATCAACGCCAATACCGCAAAGGCACTTATCCCTAACCATGGAGCTTGTAGATTGGCTTTGCCTTGCGCAACTAGCTCACCCAGTGAGGGGGAGCCCGGTGGTAAACCAAAGCCTAAAAAATCGAGGGCTGTTAGCGTGCCGATAGCGCCGGTGACAATAAACGGCAGGAAGGTCAGGGTGGATACCATGGCGTTGGGCAAAATATGGCGGAACATAATTTGACTGTCACGCATTCCTAACGCACGAGCGGCACGGGCATATTCAAGGTTGCGACCACGTAAAAACTCGGCACGCACTAAGTCCACTAAGCTCATCCAAGAAAACAATAGCATGATACCTAGTAGCCACCAAAAGTTAGGCTGAATAAAGCTGGCCATGATAATCAGTAAGTACAGCACCGGCAGTCCTGACCAGATTTCCAGAAACCGCTGACCGACCAAGTCAACCCAACCGCCATAAAAACCTTGCAGCGCGCCGGTGATAATGCCGATAACCGAGCTAATCAGGGTTAGCGTCAGCGCAAAGAGTATCGAAATGCGAAAGCCGTAAATCACGCGCGCCAACACATCGCGCCCCTGATCATCAGTACCCAGCCAGTTTTGTTTTGAGGGTGGAGCAGGAGCTGGTACTTGCAGATCGTAATTAATGCTTGAATAGCTAAAAGGAATGGGCGGCCACAGCATCCAACCGCCTTTTTCAGCAATCAAATCCTGAATGTAAGGGCTTTTATAGTTGGCTTGTAGCGGGAATTCCCCACCAAAGGTGGTTTCTGAATAACGTTTAACAATCGGGAAGTACCAGTTATTGTCGTAGCTCACCACTATGGGTTTATCGTTAGCAATGATTTCTGCACCTAGGCTTAGCGCAAACAGCACCAGAAAAATCCACAGTGAGTACCAGCCGCGCTTGTGAGCTTTAAATTGCGCGAAACGGCGCTGATTAATCGGGGATAAGGCCATCAGTTCCCCCGGCTGCTAAAGTCAATGCGTGGGTCAACTAGGGTGTAGGTGATGTCGCCAATCAGTTTTACCACTAGCCCAAGCAGAGTAAACAAGAATAAGGTGCCGAATACTACGGGATAATCGCGGTTAATCGCCGCCTCGAAACTTAGCAAGCCTAAACCGTCGAGCGAGAAAATTACTTCAATCAGCAATGAGCCGGTAAAAAACATGCCGATAAAGGCTGCTGGAAAGCCGGCAATAATAATTAACATTGCATTGCGAAACACATGGCCGTACAGCACTTTGTTTTCGCTCAGGCCTTTGGCGCGCGCGGTGGTGACATATTGTTTGTTGATTTCATCTAAAAAACTGTTTTTAGTCAGTAAGGTCAGCGTCGCAAAGTTGCCAATCACCAAGGCTGTCACCGGCAAGGCCAAGTGCCAAAAATAGTCACCGATTTGCCCCAGCAAACTCAGTTCATCAAAATTATTGGAGGTCAGTCCGCGCAGCGGAAACCAAGATAAATAACTGCCGCCAGCAAATACCACGATTAATAAAATAGCGAACAGGAATGCAGGAATGGCGTAGCCCAAAATAATCGCCGAGCTGGTCCAAACATCAAAACTGCTGCCATGGCGTACCGCTTTGCGGATGCCAAGCGGGATCGACACCAAATACATCAGCAGCGTACTCCAGAAGCCTAGAGATACGGATACCGGCATTTTCTCGGCGATCAGGTCAATCACGCTGGTGTCACGAAAGAAGCTATTGCCAAAATCAAACTGGGCGTAATTTTTCAACATAATCCAAAAGCGCTCAACCGGTGGTTTGTCGAAACCGTACATACGCTCGATTTCGGCAATCAGTTCAGGGTCTAAGCCATGTGCGCCACGGTAATGGCTGTTACTGCTGCTGGTTTCAGCACCGCCACCGGAAATACGCCCTGTGGCACCGCCGGTCGCGCTATCAAAGCCTTCTAGTTTAGCGATCATCTGCTCTACAGGGCCGCCGGGTGCTGCTTGGATAATAATAAAGTTAAGCAGCAAAATACCAAACAGGGTAGGGATAATCAGCAACAGACGTCTAATAATATAAGCAAACATGGGCTAATCGACCTGTTTGTCTAGTGGCTCGAGCCACCACGTCATTAAGCCATAATCATAAAGCGGTGCTATGTCAGGGCGCTGCAAATGTTTGCGATACGCGATACGCCAGCGGTCGATGTAATAGTTTGGAATTACATAGTGACCCCATAGCAAAACTCGGTCTAAAGCACGCGCGTGATTAATCAGCGCTTGACGGCTATCGGCATTGATAAGCCCCTCAACCAGCAGATCGATAGCGGGATCCTGTAGGCCAATAAAATTGCGGCTGCCAGGATTGTCGTAGCTGGCTGAGTGCCAGTAGTCGATTTGCTCATTGCCTGGTGAATTTGATTGCGACCAAATACTGGAAGTCATATCAAAATCCCGGCTGCGCAGGCGGTTAATGTATTGCGATACATCGGCACGCCGGATGGTCATTTCGATGCCAAGCTCAGCGAGATTGCGTTTGAATGGCAGCAATACGCGCTCAAGGTTGGTTTGTGCAATTAAAAACTCAAACGCCAGTGGCTGGCCGTCTGCGTTGACCATGCGATCATTTTCTATACGGTAACCGGCTTCTTGCAGCAACTTCCAGGCTTGGCGGCGCTGATTGTGAATATTGCCGGTGCCATCGGTGGTCGGCAGTTTAAACGTATCAGTAAATACCTGTTCAGGGATTTGACCGCGTAAGGGTTCTAAAATAGCTAGCTCGGCCTCGCTGGGTAGGCCTTGTGCAGCCAGTTC
>LFTS01000263.1 GCA_001513435.1 Gammaproteobacteria bacterium DTU040 | reverse complement strand
AAACCTGTGCCCATTAATGGTTTTAATCTGCATGGCTTGATGTAGATAGCGCTCAACGTCAGCTAGCAGCTGCGCAACTGAAAACCCTTCAGGTTGCGCCATCTCTAAACGGGTACGCACAGCCAACTGCTGCGCGATCACCGCAAGGTTTGAGTCGACCACTTGCCAACCCTGATCTTTGGTCAAAGTAAACTGCACTGGAAAACTCTTGTTCGCAATCAGCAACTGGCCTTGCACCGACAACGGCACTGAAAACACCTCAAGTGTGGATGTACGCTTGAAATGCAAATTATCCACTTCTAGCTCGGCGCGACTGTAGTTCTGTATTAAATAATCGATCGTTTGCGCATGGTCATAGCTTAAATCAACCTGGGTTCCCTGATAGCGCAGCTTATCGCTGTTGACTTGCAAAACACCGGAAACCTGCGTGTGTTGCGGCGTGGCTAAAGCGAGATAAAAGTCACCCACCAGCTGATTAGGCGGCTCGCTCTTTAAGGCAATGTGCATGGTGTAATCCGATGTAACCTGCTTTTTCAGTCTTTGCCCGCGTTCATAGTCGTACCAGACAATCTCTATGTGCGGTAATGGTTGCTGATCATCAGGCAACACATCAACAAACAAACCAGCTTGCTGCTGCAGGTTGGGCGTATTGAGCAAATTAATTTTTAGTTGCGCGCCAAATCCATCTGTTGTTTTTTCACGCAAATACAACACATTTTCGTCAATCTCTGCCGAATGCACTAAAAACCGCTGCCCAAAAATACTGCCCTGCAGCTGTCCTTCACCGCCCCAAGCCTGCGCATCCCCAGTCGCAAACCAATTCCACGCCATTAATTTTTGCCACTTCTCCGGTTGCTCGGTAGCCAACTGGTAGCTGCCTGCCGCCAGCAAACCCGCGCCAACAAACAGCGATATTAAGGGCAACACCGCCCTACGCCAGTGCAGCAGCAAAAAAATAACTATAAAAGGTGGCAACACCACAGCCAAGCCCCAAAAAGGCTTAAATATGAATG
>LFTS01000189.1 GCA_001513435.1 Gammaproteobacteria bacterium DTU040 | reverse complement strand
CCGGCGCGCAACTCAATAGCTCCATTACTCAGCTTATTGAGCGTGGTTTACGGGCGCAGCTGCAGACGCCTAGCTTTTTAACGGGCAAAGCCATAGTGGCGTTAGATATTTTCCCTGATCAGGTAGGTTACGTGCGCGATCCTAGCGTTGTTGATTTACCTGTAATTCCTACCGTGCCCTCAAAGATTGATCAAGCGGCTGACTTGTTGCGCGATTTGGTTGCAGGTCTCAAAGAAGTGCCAGTTAAAGAAACCTTGCTTGCCGTGAACCAAACGTTAGCCAGTGTGGATAAGCTAGTAAACTCGCCGGATTTGCAGTCAGGTCTGGCAGGGTTTAGTCAGACAGTGCAAAATTTCGCCCAAATTAGTAGCGAGCTACAGAAAGTGTTGCCCAGTATGTTAGACAATGTGCAGGATGGCAGCGATGAGCTTAAAGCAGCTTTGACGGATATGCGTATGGCAGCGCACAGTGCTAAGCAGGCATTAGAAGCTATGGATGAATTGGTTGTGGAAGGTAAGCGTAGTATCGGGCCGCAGTCAGAGCTGCAGTACGAGGTGCTGCAGGCCTTACAAAATGTCGCCCAAGCTAGCAAGGCATTGCAGCGCACGGCAGAAACTATAGAGCAGCAACCACAGTCGTTGCTTTTTGGAAAAAAACGGTGATTTTGATGAAGTTTGGGCGTGGTTTTTTAAGCGCAGTATTGGTAGCTTTTTTTACTTTAAGTGCTGGCTGTAGTTTTGCGCCGGTTGAGTTTTATCAGCTGCAGCGTGATACACAGACTATGAACACTGCGATTGAGGGGCCGGCAGTATTGATAGGACCGGTTAAACTTGCTGATTATTTGCAACGTGAGCATATCCTACAACGTCAGCCAGATGGGCGTTTATTGTATAGCCGTGAAGGTCGTTGGGCGGGCGACTTGCAAGAAGAAATAGGTTTGTTGTTATTGCGTCATATTGCACAGCAAACGGGCAACAGCCATATCGCGCTGTACCCCGATCGGGTAGGTGTAGAGCAACAGGCGCAGATAGTTTTAAATATCAGCAGGCTTGACTCAGGCCCGCAACAGCCGGTAGTGCTGGAAGCACAGTGGCGTTTATTGGACGCGCAGGGGCTTACGCGTGACAGTAATGTTGTGCGTTTTGAAGAACCCCACGACGGTGATTTAGCAGCACAAATAAAAGTACAGAGTGAGCTGTTACAACGTTTAGCCGATCAGCTAGCCGTTAAGGTCAAAGCGTTTTTACAGCCCAAAAAAGCTGCTACCTCTACGACACGTAATAAAGCCAAGCGAACAGAGGATAAAACGGTTAACAGTCCAGCAAGCATCACGGATGTTGTCGCGGAACCCCAGGTGTACCGTTTCTAATATTTTTTACTGCATCAGTATCTGCAGCTGTTTGTCGAGTTGAGCGGGATAGGGTGCCAGCAGTCGCTCAACACAGTTCGCACCCTCAGGCCGAGCAATGCTGCGAATGCGAGCACAGGCCTGAGCGCGGCTATCAACAGCTAACTCGTTACTAACCAGTAGTAGATTGCGACTAAACCGGCTTAGCTCCAATGCACTCTTTACGCTGGGTTGGCTCAGTAGTGATGCTGGAGTTAAATCGCTAATCACTTCGCCATAACTAATGCCTAGTTGCAAGCCGACGGTGATACCGCTGTCGGCAATGTCAACTTGCAGGCTATGACCAAACTCGCGCAGTAATTCGCCGCAGCACAACGAATAACGCACAAAATGCTCGTTTGAATCATCAAAAAACAACAGCGTGCGCCCGTCATCCAGCTGAATGAGCTGCGCGCTATATAAGTCCGCCGTTTTGGCTAGAGCATGATGATAGGTATCAAAGAGCTGGGTGAGCCGTTGGCTGGATAAATGCTCTTGTTTTTTACTCAGGCTAAGCTGCACAGCGAGAACAATGGTGGCTGTCTTGGCTTTTTCGGCATCAGCGGTTGCGTGGCTGCAGGTATCCAGCACGCCGCTGGGCAGTTGCATGACATCCAGATGCTGGTTGGAGGCCGTTTGTTTGTCCGGTTCAGAGTCTGCCTGTTCAGCCGCCAACAAATCATGCAAAACGGGCGGTGCCAGCAATGCATCTAGCGCCTGTGCCAAGTGACCGATTTCATCGTTGCGTTCTGTATGCGGAGCAGCGGTGACTGGATTTTGTGTCCAGTATTTGAGCGTTTGCATCGGTTTGCGAATACTGACTGCAAGACGATGAACCAAATACATGGCGACGGCTAAAATGAGCAGCGCCAACAACGCCATGCTTTGCAAGCTTTTATACATGGGTTGCTGTAAGCGTTTAACATCGATGCTAATTTGTAGCGTGCCAGCCAGTACACGCTGAAAGGTCAGTTGGTGGCTGTACAGGTTGCTGTTAGCCGCAGGGCGCTTGCCCACTTCAACCAGAGTGCTGTTGTCAGGACTGTAGAGCGCAGCATGGCTTACATAAGGATTATTAATCAGTTCGCGTAGCAGAATGTTAAGGCCTAGGGTATCTTCGGCGGCTAAAGAAATCATCGCCTCTTTGGCCGTTTGGCTGATGAGAGTCTCGCCCAGTGCATCCGCCTGTTGCTGAGTGGACGATTGCCATTGAGCGTAAACCATCCAACCAAACAGTAAAATAGAAAACAGCAAGATAGCTGTGCACGATAAAACAAGTTTTTGACTGATAGTCAGATCGCGTAACAGCTTGGGCATTTGCATGAAGAGAACTCAGTTAAGGCGTTAGGGGGGAAGCAATTCTAACAAAACCACCGTGGGAACACAGCAGCATAACTACTGCAGCTTTTTGTGATACAGGCTAAAATGCCTTTTGTTTAATGATTTAGTGCGGAGTGTAGCGCCTTGCGAGAAATTGTATTGATCAATATAACGGGTGAAGACCGTCCGGGCTTAACCGCTGCCATTATGAGCGTGCTGTCGCAAACGGGGGTGAATGTCCTTGATATAGGCCAAGCGGTGATTCATGACACCCTATCTTTTGGCATCTTGGTTGAGATTCCGCATGATAAGCAGGCGGCAGATGCGCTAAAAGACGTGTTGTTTACCGGCTATAAAATGGATCAACAGGTACGTTTTACGCCTGTATCTGAGCAAGACTACCAGCACTGGGTGTCAGGTAAGGGCAAGTCGCGCTATATAGTGACTTTGCTCACCCGTAAGGTAACAGCAGAGCAACTGCACCGTGTTAGTGCCATTACCGCCAGCAATGGTTTGAACATTGATCATATTGATCGCCTTTCAGGACGCATGCCGTTAGATATGCCTGCGGATCAAAGTAAAGGCTGCATTGAGTTTTCCGTGCGCGGTGAACCTAAAGATGTCGATGCGTTGCGTGCTGAGTTTTTAAGTGTGGCGCAAGAACTAAACGTGGATATTGCCTTTCAGCGTGACACGGTGTTCCGCCGCAACCGCCGTTTAGCGGTGTTTGATATGGACTCCACTCTAATTGAAGCAGAAGTGATTGACGAGCTGGCCAAAGCCGCTGGAGTGGGTGAGCAAGTGGCAGCCATTACTGAACGTGCCATGCACGGTGAATTGGACTTTAAAGCCAGTTTCCGTGAGCGTTTAGCTTTGTTGGAAGGCTTGTCAGAAGGGGTACTGCAAAGTATTGGCGACTCGCTGCGCTTAACCGAAGGGGCAGAAACTCTGTTTGCTGAACTGAAACGCCTCGGTTATAAAACGGCGATTTTATCCGGCGGTTTTACCTACTTTGCCAAGCAGCTACAAACCAAGCTGGGCATTGATTATGTCTATGCCAATGAGCTGGAAATCGTTGATGGCAAGCTGACCGGTCGCGCCATTGAGCCTATTGTTGATGCGCAGCGTAAAGCAGACTTGCTTAAAGAGCTGGCTGAAAAAGAAGGTTTGCGTTTAGAGCAAACCATTGCTGTGGGCGATGGTGCTAATGATTTGCCGATGCTTGGTTTAGCTGGTTTGGGTGTGGCATTTCGGGCGAAGCCCATGGTGAAGAAAAGTGCGCGCCAAGCGATATCAACGCTGGGCTTGGATGGCATTTTGTATTTGCTAGGGTACCGTGATCGTGATGGGCAGGAAAACTAAGGAGAGGGGGTATTGTGCATTCAATAATGCCGGGCCCTGAGTTATAATTAGTCCATTAGATAAACCACGCCGTATAGCGTGGTTTATTATTTGTGTACTATAAAAACTTATTTGCATACAGAGGCGAAACACATGAACGCATTGGTCGGTGTAATTATGGGGTCCAAATCGGACTGGTCCACCATGAGTCATAGTATTGATATGCTGGAAACGCTAGGCATAGCTTACGAAGTGCAGGTGGTTTCTGCGCACCGTACCCCTGACTTACTCTTTAGCTATGCCGAGCAGGCGCATGAGCGTGGTATCCAAGTAATTATCGCCGGTGCTGGCGGCGCGGCGCATTTGCCAGGCATGTGTGCGGCAAAAACCCATTTGCCAGTGCTGGGAGTGCCAGTGCAGTCGTCCATGCTCTCTGGTGTGGATTCATTGCTCTCTATTGTGCAAATGCCTGCTGGCGTACCTGTAGCTACGCTGTCGATTGGCAAGGCGGGGGCGATCAACGCAGCTTTGTTAGCAGCCAGTATTCTCTCGCATCAACACCCACAGATTTTGCAAACGCTGCAGCAGTACCGTGAGCAGCAGACCCAAACCGTCTTGGCTAACCCAGACCCACGTGAGGCTTAACCCATGAAAGTAGGCGTGATAGGCGGTGGCCAGTTAGGTCGTATGCTGGCGTTGGCGGGTACACCGCTAGGCATGCAGTTCTCATTTTTAGATCCAGCAACGGATGCCTGTGCCGCAGCGCTGGGCGAGCATTTGCTGGGTGACTATGATTCGCAACAGCATCTTAAGCAGCTGGCGCAATCAGTAGATGTGGTTACCTTTGAATTCGAAAACGTTCCCGCAGAAACCGTGGCGTATTTATCCCAGTTTGTGCCGGTTTATCCCAATGCTGAATCCTTGCGTATTGCACGGGATCGATTAAACGAAAAAATGCTGTTTGAAAAACTAGGCATACCCGTCACTAAGTTTGCCGATGTGTTATCGCAGGAAGGTTTAGAGCAGGGCGTAGCAAAGGTGGGTTTACCTGCTATTTTAAAAACTCGCACCATGGGCTATGACGGCAAAGGACAAAAAGTCTTACGCAGTACGGCTGATGTTCAAGGCGCTTTTTCTGAGCTAGGCAATGTGCCCTGTTTGTTGGAAGGCTTTGTTGATTTTTCCAGCGAAGTGTCGGTCATTGCTGTGCGTGCTCGTGATGGCGAAACTCGCTGTTATCCGCTGGCGCACAATACGCACCATGATGGAGTTTTGCACCTGTCGATTGCCAGTCAAGCGCATCCTTTACAGGAGCTTGCACAAGACTACGCCTGTCGCGTTCTGAATGAATTAGATTACGTGGGCACGCTGGGCTTTGAGTTTTTCGTGGTGGATAACGGCTTGATGGCCAATGAAATTGCTCCGCGTGTACACAACTCAGGGCACTGGACGACGGAAGGCGCACAGTGTAGTCAGTTTGAAAACCACCTGCGTGCCATTGTCGGTTTGCCGCTGGGCAGCACTGCAAAGCTTGGGCATAGCGCTATGCTTAATTGCATCGGGCGCATGCCAACAGCGCAGCAGATACTGCAAATAGCGGATACACATGTACATGATTACAGCAAAGAGGAAAAGCCGGGACGCAAGGTGGGACATATCACGCTACGCTGTGAGAGTGAAGAGCAACTAGAGCAGCAAATCAGTCAGGTAGAAGCATTGCTGCGTAGTCTTTAGTACGAGTAATTAGTCACAGACACAACAGATACATAGCGACAATGGTATAAATTGAAAATAGTCATGTGCGTGACCTCTGGAATTGATTTACCCTTAAGCAAGTTGTATTTAATTTACGCTTATTGAGCCTGCTATGTTAAAACAAATACCTGTTACCAGCGTGGTGTTAGGCATGTACATCCATGAGTTATGCGGCTCATGGATGGATCACCCGTTTTGGAAAACAGGTTTTTTACTGGATAACCCAACTGACTTGCAGCGTTTACGTCAAAGCTCAGTCACTGAAGTATGGATTGATGTCAGCAAGGGATTGGACACGCAGGAAGGCGTAACCCAAGAGCAGGCAAATCAGCGTGCACAAAGTATTTTAGCCGCAGCCAACAAGCAAACAGAACAAAGTGTTCTGGTTAGCGAATTACAGCGAGCGGCCAATATATGCGAGCGTTCGCGTGATGCTGTAGTTAGTATGTTTAGCAACGTACGCATGGGTAAAGCAGTCGATATCCAGCAGGTGGAAACCGCTCTAAATGAAATGACCGAATCAGTCATGCGTCATCCCGGTGCGTTAATAAGTTTAGCGCGACTAAAGCAGGTGGATGAATATACCTATATGCATTCAGTCGCAGTCAGCGCACTGATGATGGCTTTAGCGCGGCAAATGCAGTTTGATGAAGAGCAGATGCGTGAGGCGGGCTTAGCCGGCTTGTTGCATGATTTGGGGAAGATGGCGATCCCTGAGTCTATTTTGAATAAACCAACCAGCCTTACCGATACCGAGTTCGAGCTTATTCGTATGCATCCGCTGTACGGTGCGCGCTATTTAAAAAGAGGGGTTTCTTCAGTCAGCCCTGAGGTGCAAGATGCCTGCCTGCATCATCACGAAAAAATTGATGGCAGCGGCTATCCACATAAGCTTACACATGAAAAAATTGGCTTGTTATCACGCATGACGGCTGTGTGCGATGTCTATGACGCAGTTACCTCCGACAGGCCGTATAAAAAAGGTTGGGGACCCTCAGAGGCAATTCAACGTATGGCGCAGTGGCATGGCCATTTTGATCCGCAAGTTTTCCAAGCTTTTGTCCGTACCGTAGGAATTTACCCTATAGGTTCGCTAGTGCGTTTAGCTAGCGGCCGCTTGGGTGTGGTGATTGAACAAGATCAGCATTCTTTGTTAAAGCCCAAAGTTAAGGTGTTTTTTTCGAGCAAGTCGAAAGTGCCGGTTGAGCAAGAAATTATCGATTTAGCCGGTGCGCGCTGTAATGAAGAGATTGTGGCGCGTGAGCGGGTGGAAGACTGGGGTTTTAAAAACTTTGATCAGCTGTGGATGGAGTAAGGGTGCAAAAAGCCGCTGATTTGCTTTAATATGGCTCTTCAATTTACCCCTCAGCTCGATGCTGTCCACACAGTGATAGAGAACTTCATGCAGCCTTATTTTATAGCTCCCTCCATTTTATCCGCCGACTTTGCCCGCTTGGGTGAAGACGTTGACAAAGTCCTTGCTGCCGGTGCGGATGTGGTCCATTTTGATGTGATGGACAACCACTATGTTCCTAATCTCACCATCGGACCTATGGTCTGTAGCGCATTAAGAAAATACGGCGTTACGGCTCCCATTGACGTACATCTGATGGTGCAGCCAGTGGACCGTATTATTGGTGATTTTATCGAGGCGGGAGCCAGCTATATCACCTTCCACCCAGAAGCCTCAGCGCATGTTGATCGCTCATTGCAGTTAATTAAAGATGGCGGCTGTAAAGCGGGTTTGGTTTTTAACCCAGCTACATCTTTAGATACGCTTAAGTACGTGATGGATAAAGTCGATATGATTTTGTTGATGAGCGTTAATCCGGGTTTTGGTGGGCAAAAATTTATTCCCAGCACGTTGGACAAACTACGTGAAGCGCGCGAACTGATTAACGCCAGTGGTCGAGATATTCGCTTAGAAGTTGATGGCGGTGTTAATTTGCACAACATTCGTGCCATCGCCGAAGCGGGTGCAGACACCTTTGTTGCGGGGTCGGCCATCTTTAATGCGCCTGATTACGCAGAAGTGATTGCACAAATGCGCGCTGAGTTGGCGCAGGTGTAAAGGTGAATCAACTCGAATGCTTGTTTGCCGGTAGATTGCCTAAATTAATCATGTTTGATCTGGATGGCACCCTGCTGGACTCCGTACCTGACTTAGCTGCAGCTGTAGATATCATGCTGGCGCAGTTGGAGCGCCCACCGGTAGATATTGAGCAGGTGCGCCAATGGGTAGGAAACGGCGCGCTGATATTAGTCCAGCGCGCATTGGCTGGCAGTTTTGATTACTCAAGTATCAGTGCCGCTGAAGCAGAGCCGGCGTTGCAGATTTTTTTACAAGCCTATGCACAGCAAAGCACGCGCAGCCATTTGTATCCTGGGGTCTTGGATACTTTGACGGCTTTAAAAAACAAGGATATTAAGCTGGCCATTATCACTAATAAGCCAGAGCAGTTTTTGCCTGATTTGTGGCGTAGCCATGGTCTAACAGGCTTGTTTGATTGGGTGGTAGGTGGCGATACGCTAGCCAAGCAAAAGCCCGATCCCGTGGGGCTGCTCTGGGTGATGCAACAAGCCGGCGTTACTGCGGAGCAAAGCCTGTTTGTGGGTGATTCAAAAAATGATATTCAAGCCGCCAAAGCTGCACAGGTGCGTTGTGTTGCGCTTAGTTATGGCTACAATCATGGGCAACCCATCGAGCTGGAGCAGCCCGATTTAGTGATTGATAACCTTAATCAGCTGCTGCAGTAAGCTGGTCAGTGTGTAAGCTTTGTTGCAAACTCGTTTAAATCAAACTTAAGTGTTTTCAAAAATGCTAGGATGGTTGCTGACTGATTTGTAATAATTAGTCACGAACGGTTGGGCGTTTGATAACTCTTAGGATTTAAACATGCCGCAGTTTCTTTTAGTTTTAAGCCTTTTGGCGACGCTTGTCTTAACGGGCTGTAGCCAAGAAGAGCCGCAAACACTCGGCGTGCGCCCCGTTATGGTTGCGCAGCCTCTGCTAACAGGTACGGCTATCGAGGCGTTTGCGGGTGAGGTGCGTGCACGTTTAGAGCCAGAGTTGGCGTTTCGTATCAGTGGTAAGGTGATTGCGCGCAAGGTAGAGACGGGTAGCCGAGTACAAGCAGGGCAGATTTTAGCTAAGCTTGATCCACAGGACGTGGGCTTGCACTTACAAGCCATGCAGGCACAGGTAGCAGCGGCACAAGCCAATCTAGAGTTGGTGCGTGCAGAGCGCGATAGATATCAGCAGCTACTCGACAAGCAGATGGTAAGCCGCTCGTACTTTGATAGCGCACACAATCAATTTAAAAACGGCCAAGCCCGTTTAAAGCAAGCTCAGGCAGAGCTTGAAGCTGCAAAAAATCAAACCCAGTATACTCAGTTGCGTGCGCCCTATGCTGGGGTGATTACGCGCGCTAACGTGGAAGCCGGTCAAGTGGTAGCGGCAGGGCAAACAGTGTTTGTATTGGCGGTGGACGGTGAGCGAGAAGTTTCTTTTAGTATTCCAGAGCACATCATTGACCGTTTTGTGCTTGGGCAGCCGGTTGAAGTGGAACTGTGGTCACAGCCCAGCCAGCGCCTAACCGGTGAAATCCGTGAGTTAGCACCTGCAGCTGATCCACGTTCACGCACCTATGCAGCGCGTGTGGCGCTGCACAGTTCAGTCACTGCGGCAGAGCTGGGTCAAAGTGCACGGGTGTATGTCAATGCGGACACTTTGGCACAGCTCGCAGTTCCTTTGTCTGCTGTGAACGCAGAACACAATCAAGCCTATGTTTGGGTAGTGGACCTAGCGACGCAAACAGTAGCCCGTCGTGCTGTGCAAACAGGAGCTTATACCCAAACCACAGTGCCGATAATCTCAGGGTTGCAGGCCGATGACTGGATTGTGGTGGCAGGTGTGCATTTGCTGCAAGAAGGCCAGCAGGTACGCGCGGTAGATAGAGATAATCGCCCCGTCAGTCAGGCGCGGGAGTAGCTGCATGCATTTTAATCTGTCGGCGTGGGCCTTAAATAATCGTCCGCTGGTGCTCTTTGTCATGCTGATGGCCAGCATTGTCGGTTTTATGGCCTATGGACAGCTTGGGCAAAGTGAAGATCCACCGTTCACCTTTAAAGCCATGGTTATTAATACCCAGTGGCCTGGCGCAACGGCTGAAGAAGTGTCGCGTCAGGTGACCGAGCGTATCGAAAAAAAGCTGATGGAAACCGGAATGTTTGAGAAAGTAGTCTCTTTTTCACGTCCTGGTGAATCGCAAGTAACCTTTGTTGCGCGTGATGATCTGTCGTCAAAGGATGTGCCAGAGCTGTGGTATCAGATACGTAAGAAAATAGCTGATATTCGCCACACCTTACCCAGAGAAATACGCGGTCCTTTCTTTAATGACGAGTTTGGTACGACCTTTGGCAATATCTATGCGCTAACCGGGCAGGGTTATGATTATGCCGTGCTTAAAGACTACGCTGAGCGCGTGCAGTTACAGCTGCAGCGCGTCGCCGATGTGGGCAAGGTTGAGCTAGTCGGTTTGCAGGAAGAAAAAATTTGGATTGAAGTTTCTAATACCCGCTTAGCCAATCTGGGTCTGTCCTTGCAAGCCATTCAGCAAGCCTTGCAAGCGCAGAATACGGTGTCGGCCACAGGTTTTTTTGAGACGGATACGGACCGTATTCAGCTCAGAGTGAGTGGCCGATTTACAGCGGTGAAAGATATTCGTGATTTCCCTATTCGTGTCGGCGACCGCACCTTTCGTTTAGCAGATGTGGCACAGGTGCAGCGGGGCTTTAATGATCCTGCTGCACCAAGAATGCGCTTTATGGGTGAAGATGCATTGGGGTTGGCCGTGTCTATGCAGGACGGTGGCGATATTTTGGTGCTAGGCAGCGCCCTGGAAAAGGAATTTTCTCGTTTGCAGGAAGGGTTGCCGATCGGCATGGAGTTGCGCAAAGTATCAGATCAACCCGCGGCCGTTAAAACCAGTGTTGGCGAGTTTATGCAGGTGCTTATTGAGGCGCTGGTTATTGTTCTACTGGTCAGTTTCTTTTCGTTGGGTTTTCGTACCGGATTGGTGGTGGCGTTTTCGATTCCTATCGTGCTGGCCATCACTTTTGCTTTAATGCATTACTTCAATATAGGGCAGCATAAGATATCCCTTGGCGCGCTAGTGCTGGCTCTGGCTTTGATGGTGGACGATGCCATTATCGCGGTAGAAATGATGGCCATTAAGATGGAGCAAGGCTTTGAACGGGTGAAAGCGGCCAGTTTTGCTTGGACCAGTACTGCATTTCCGATGTTGACGGGCACCCTTATTACCGCAGCCGGATTTTTACCTATCGCCACAGCGGAGTCCACTGTGGGTGAGTACACGCGCTCTATTTTCCAAGTAGTGGGAATTGCGTTGATGGTGTCCTGGTTTGCAGCGGTGCTCTTTGTACCCTATTTGGGTGACAAGCTACTGCCTGATCTGGCGCGGATTAAAGCAGCCAAACACGGCAGCAAAGAAGGCGAGCACGATCCCTATGCCACACCTTTCTATCAGCGTTTTCGTGCTTTAGTCAGTTGGTGTGTGGGTTACCGTAAAACGGTTATTGCTGTGACCTTGGCGTTATTTGTCGCCGCCTTGGCTGCCTTTCCGTTAGTGCCTAAGCAGTTTTTTGCTGATTCTAATCGGTTGGAATTGCTCTTAGATATCAAACTGGCAGAAGGCGCCTCGCTTAAAGCCACGCAGCAAAAAGTAGAGCGTATTGAGCAGCGTTTAAAAGAACGTGAGGGTATCGTCAACTATGTGGTGTACATCGGGGCAGGTTCGCCACGTTTTTATCTGCCGCTGGACCAGCAGTTGCCCACGACTAGTTTTGCCCAATTTGTGTTGCTCACAGAAGATTTAGAGCAGCGCGAAGAGATACGTGCGTGGCTGATTGAGTTGATGCATACAGAGTTTGCTGATATGCGTTCACGCATCACCCGCTTGGAAAATGGACCGCCAGTGGGTTATCCAATTCAGTTTCGCGTATCGGGCGAGCATATTGAACAAGTGCGTGATTATGCACGCCAAGTGGCTAGCAAGGTGCGGGATAATCCGCATGTAGCCAATGTGCACTTGGATTGGGAAGAACCCAGTAAAATCGTGCACTTAACCATAGATCAAGACCGCGCCCGCGCCTTGGGTGTTAGCAGTGCAGGACTGGCGCATTTTTTACAGAGCGCCTTATCCGGTACTTCTGTCAGCCAGTATCGTGAAGACAATGAGCTGATTGAAATCTTGCTGAGAGGGACTGAGCAGGATCGTACGGATTTGGCTGCCTTGGGCAGCTTGTCTGTGCCTACTGAACTGGGTACGCATGTTTCTTTAACGCAGGTGGTCAGTCTGAGTTATGGGTTTGAAGAAGGTGTGATTTGGCATCGCAATCGTTTGCCGACGATTACGGTCAGAGCAGATATTTATGGTAGCCAGCAAGCGGTGGATGTGACCGCACAAATTATGCCAAGCCTACAGGACATTCAGGCGACTTTGCCCGCAGGATATTTGCTGGAGGTGGGCGGTACTGTAGAGGACTCAACACGTGGACAGCAGTCTGTCGTTGCTGGTGTGCCGTTATTTTTGGTGGTAGCGCTTAGTTTGCTGATGATTCAGCTGCGCAGCTTCTCACGCTCAGTGATGGTGCTGTTAACTGCGCCTTTGGGGCTAATAGGAGTGGTGGTCTTTTTGCTGCTGCTCAACAAGCCTTTTGGCTTTGTCGCCATGCTTGGCACTATTGCTCTATCAGGCATGATTATGCGTAATGCAGTGATTTTAGTTGACCAAATAGAGACGGATATTCATGCCGGTCACAGCCAATGGCAGGCGGTTATTGATGCCACTGTGCGCCGCTTTAGGCCTATTGTGCTGACAGCCATGGCCGCTGTGCTGGCGATGATTCCTTTGTCGCGCAGTGTGTTTTTTGGGCCGATGGCGGTGGCGATTATGGGTGGCTTAGTCTTTGCTACAGCGCTGACACTGTTATTTTTGCCCGCGCTGTATGCCACTTGGTTTCGAGTAAAGAAGCCTGATTAGCGTGAAGATTGGCTAGCCTTATTCAAACATTTTTGCGTCGTCAAGTTCGCGTAGATACCGAAATATTTTGCGTGCAGTGGCGGGTGGCTTTTCCTGAGAGCGCTCCTGTTGAGCTTGGCGAATCAATCCGCGCAGGTGTTGGCTGTCGGTTTCGGGGTAAGTTTGCATAAAGGCTTGTAGTGCTTCATCCCCTTCAACAATCAAACGTTCACGCCAGCGCTCTAACGCATGAAAACGGTCGTTGTGTTGACGGGTGCTGCTGTCCATTAAATCCAAGACGCTATGAATGGCAGTAAGATCTTGTCCGCGCAGTAATTTGCCTAAAAACTGGTTATGGCGTTTACGCGCAATGTGTTTGGTGTGTTTTTTACTTTCGGCCAAGGCTTTGAGCAGCTCATCGCTGAGCTGCATTTGCTGGAGAATGTCTGGTTTAAGTTCAGCAAGGCGGGCGCCAAGGTCTTGTAGGGCAAGCATGTCACGCTTGATCTGTGATTTACTTTTTTCTTCGTTGAGCTCTAAATCTGTAGTATCGGTCATGGAGTTTTCCTTGCTGCGTGCTGATTATTCTAGCAGATGTCCGTAGGGCTAGGTAGCAGCTAGCGAGGCAACATAATCAGTGCCAGTTAAACATCAAGACGAATACACTGGCATGGTGTAGCATGATGCAGTTTTTTGTATGTTTGTAATGGGAGTCATGTATGAGCCGAATTCAACAGCTTGGGCCAGAAACTTTGCCAGAGTTAGAACTGCAGGTAGAACATATTCTTGCTGAGGCAAAACGCCAGGGAGCTAGTGCCTGTGAGGTGGCTGTGAGTACCCAGCAGGGCTTAAGTGTGGGTGTGCGTGAGCGTGACGTTGAGTCGGTTGAGTTCACCCAAGACCAAGGCTTTTCCATTACCGTTTATGCAGGGCAGCGTAAAGGTTCTGCCGGCACGACTGTTGCCGGTACTGAGGCGATTCGTGAAACCGTAGCTGCTGCTTTGGCCATAGCCAAACACACCTCCGAAGATGAATGTGCCGGTTTGGCCAGTGCTGAGTTGATGGCCAAAGAGTTGCCTGAGCTGGATATTTGGTATCCATGGGACATAACACCCGAGCAAGCCATAGAGCTAGCGCTTGAGTGTGAGGCTGCAGCCTTTGCCGCCGATACGCGTATCACAAAAGCCGATGGCACCAGCCTAAATACGGATATTGGCTGTACAGTGTATGGCAATAGCCATGGTTTTATAGGTGGTTACGCCGGTACGCGGCACAGTCTTAGCTGCGTGATGATTGCGGGTCAGGACGACAAAATGCAGCGCAACTATTGGTATGACTATGCGCGCAATGCAAACAACTTGGCCAGCGTGCAAAGCATAGGGCAGCGTGCTGCTGAGCGTACGGTAAGTCGCTTAGGTGCGCGCTCGGTGCCTACTTGTGAAGTGCCGGTGGTTTTCTCTGCCGAAGTAGCAGGTGGTTTTTTAGGGCACTTACTGGCAGCCATTGCTGGTGGTAGCCTGTATCGCAAAACGACCTTTTTAGTGGATGCTTTGGGTGAGCAGCTGTTTCCCGACTGGTTTACCTTGGATGAACGCCCGCTGCTTAAAGGCGGTTTGGATAGCAGTGCGTTTGATGGCGATGGGCTGGCGACCTATGCCAAGCCTTTTGTTGAACAGGGTCGTTTGGTGAGTTACATGTTGAGCACCTATTCAGGACGCAAGCTGGGCATGCCCAGTACAGCGAATGCCGGCGGTGCGCGAAACCTGTTTG